>CBDUAX010000168.1:0-8775 GCA_965365235.1 uncultured bacterium | reverse complement strand
CCGCTCCCAGGACGTAGACACCTTCGACATTCCTATCGCCGATATCACCGGCCAGTTCATCGCGGCGATCCAGAACGTGGAGGAGCGTCTGACGCTGGAGCGAGCAGGCGAGTTTTTGGAGATGGCGGCCACACTGATCCGGATCAAGGCCCAGATGCTGCTGCCGCGCCCCGGGGAGGAGGAGGACGAGGACCCCAGGGCGGAACTGGTCAGGCGCCTCCTGGAGTACGAACAAATCCGTGAGATCTCCACCCGTCTGGCCAGGGCGGAGGCGGAGCGGGGGCGACGGTTCGGAAAGGGCTACGTAGAGCCCCGACCCCGTGGATTTCTGGAGGATACACCGCTGGAAACCACCTGGGAGGAGGTCTTCGCCGGCGCCATGTTGGTGGAGTTGACCCATCCCTCCGAGAGAGCCCACCGGATCACCACCGGGCTTGTGGCGTTGGAAGAGAAGATCCAGCTGATCCTGGAGACTCTGGGGGAGATGTCCCGGGTGGAGTTCAGCCAGCTCCTGGAACCATGGAAGGACCGGATGCACGGCGTAATGACTCTCCTGGCCGGGTTGGAGCTTTCCCGCCAGAGGGCCGTCACCCTCCGGCAGACCCGCCTCTTTTCCGAGTTGTGGATCCTGCGGCGAGACCTGGAGGCGTTCAGTGGTGAGTTGGGTCCAGAACAATCCGATACGGAGGAGGCGGTTTGAAGGCTTCGCAGATCGTCGAGGGAGTGTTGTTTGCCAGTGATGCTCCCTTGAAAGCCGAGGAGATTGCACGGGCCGATGAATCCCTGGACGAAGATCGGGTGGAAGAAGCGATTCAGGAGCTTCGGACCCTTTACGATGAGTCGGAAAGGGCCTTCCAGGTGGTGGAGCTTGGCGAGGGTTATCAGATCCTCACCCGCTCCGAGTTCGCGCCCTACCTGGAACGATTCGATACGGTGCCCAGGCCCTCTCGCCTCTCGGGTCCGGCTCTGGAAACGCTAGCGATCATCGCCTACCGCCAACCCATCGGACGGATCGAGATGGAATATATCCGCGGGGTCGGCTCAACCGGGGTGATCCGGACTCTCCAGGATAGGGATCTCATCGACGTGGTGGGTAGGGCGGAAGGGCTCGGGCGACCGCTCCTCTATGGGACGACGCCGCGATTCCTGGAGCATTTCGGATTCTCTTCTCTGGACCAACTCCCGAGACCGGAGGAGCTCCCGGTCATCCTTCGGGACCGGGCGCCGCTGGAAGAGCTTCTGGCCGATGAAGAGGAGGAGGACATGCTGGGGGCCCCTCAGGAAGAGCTGGCGCTGGACGAACCACCGGGGGAAGAAGCACGGGCTGAGCAGAGTGCAGCCGGCGAGTCGGAAACGGACGCTATGGGTCATCCCGGCGAGGTGGAGGTTGACCCGCCCACCGTGAAAGAAGACGGCGTGGAGGAGGGGAAAAACGTCTGAGCATGGGCCGGTTCGGATCCAGAAGTTCCTCTCCCAGGCTGGGGTTGCTTCCAGACGGGAGGGGGAACGACTGATCCTCCAGGGTCGGGTCAAAGTCAATGGGGAGGTGGTCAAAACCCTGGGCACCAAGGTGCTCCCCGGCCAGGACCGAGTAGAGCTGTACGGAGCGTTGGTTGTGGGCTCTCGGATCAAATGGGTGCTTCTGAACAACCCCAAGGGTGTGGTCACGACCCGCCAGGACCCGGAGGGCAGGAAGACGGTCTACGATCTCCTGCCGCCCGAAGCACAACCGTTGCGCTATGTGGGGCGACTGGATTTGCTGACGGAGGGCCTCCTTCTGATTACCAACGATGGAGAGGTGCTCCACCGGCTCACCCACCCCTCTTTCGAGGTGGAGAGGGAGTATCAAGCCTGGGTCCAGGGCTCGCCGGGCAGGGGGACCGTTCGAACCCTCGAAAGAGGGGTGGAGCTGGACGACGGGCCCGTCCGGGCAGAACGGGTTCTGGTGGAAGGGCCAACGAGGGAGGGGACCAGGCTATCTCTGGTTCTCAGGGAGGGAAGGAACCGTGAGGTCCGCCGTCTTCTGGAAGCGGTGGGACACCCGGTGTTGAGGCTCAGAAGGGTGCGATTCGGGCCCGTCCGGCTCGGGAATCTGCGGGTCGGGGAGTGGCGAACCCTTTCAACAACCGAGATCCGAGCCCTGAGGGACTCGGTCTATCTGGAGGAACAGAAATGACGCCCACCGTCGGTGGAATGGAGCTGAAGGGGAGCACCGTGTTGATCCTTGGGGGTGCCGGTCTGGTTGGGGAGGCCGTGGCCCGAGCCCTTTTGGACCATGGACCTCGCCGAGTGGTCATCGCCGGACTTCTGCAGGAGGAAGCCGAAGAGTCGGTGGCTGAGCTGAAGGAGGAGTTCGCGGATGGGGACGCCCGCATCGATCCCTTCTGGGGAGATCTCTTCGTGCCGGACGATATGAAGGATCGGCCGCGCTGGGAGCTTCTCGACGACCCGGTGGCCCGTAACCGGTTGGTGAATGACCTGTACGGAGAGCTCACCGACGAGGTCTATCGGCGCTCTGCCCTGGGGCGTCTGCTCCTGGACGTGAGACCCGACGTCGTCATCGATTCCATCAATACCGCGGGAGCCTTGGCCTACCAGAACTTCTTCAGCTCCGCCCTTGCCCTTCGGGAGGACGCCCGAGAGGGTGGAGCCGACCTGGCCGAGGTGGAGAAACACCTGGCCACCAGCTACCTGCCCCAGTTGATTCGGCACACGCAGATTGGCCTGAAGGGGATGACCGAGGTCGGCACCCGGATCTACCTGAAGATCGGGACGGTGGGCACGGGCGGGATGGGGATGAACATCCCCTTCACACATTCCGAAGAGCGGCCCTCCAGGATGCTCATGGCCAAGTCCAGTTTGGCCGGTGCCCACACACTCCTCCTCTACCTCATGGCCCGTACCCCCGGCGGCCCGGCCGTCAAAGAAATCAAGCCAACCGCGGCCATTAGCTGGAAAGCACTTGGGCAAGGGCCGATCCGTTTCAGACATCACGTTCTGGAGCGTTGCGATGCTGTTGCCCCGCTCCCACTGGATGAAGCCTTTTTGCCCGATGCCGACCGTGGCTTCAAGTCCTTGAATGAACCCATCGAAGGCGTTTTTATCCACTCGGGGGAGAACGGGCTCTTCTCTCTCGGAGAGTTCGAGACCCTCACTGCATTGGGGCTCATGGAATTCGTCACTCCGGAGGAGATCGCATCCAACGTCGTTCAGGAGATCCTTGCCCACCCCACGGGACGGGACGTCGTGGCCGCCCTGGATGCCGCCACCATGGGGCCGACCTATCGTGCCGGCGTCCTGCGGGGCGCAGCCATCGAACGGATGGAGAAGATGGAGGCCGAGTCCGGGGTCGAGTCGGTGGCTTACGAAATGCTTGGCCCCCCTCGCCTCACCAAAATCCTCTTCGAGGCCACCATACTGAAACGCCTTTTCGGAACGTACGATGCCGCACTGGAGATGGATCCCGAAGAGACGGCGGAGAAGGCCGAAGCCTTGGTGGAGAACGATGCAGACTTCCGGCAGCGCATCGTGTCTACCGGGGTGCCGATCCTGGTCTCGGACGCCGGCTCTCTTCTCCGGGGCCCCGTTGTAAAGGTGCTCCCACCGGATCCTGAAAACACGCCCCTCGACCAGAAAGTGGTGGATGCGGGGTGGGTCGACCTACGCCCCAAGAACTGGGAGCAATGGAAAAAGCGAGTGGAAGCTGTTGTCCATGAGCTCAGGCACCAGCCGGGTGTAGAGGAAGGATCCCGTACCGACTTCGACTATGGGGACTCCGCCTCCGAGTTGCGCCCAGGCCGTTTGGCGGCGTGGGTTTTTCGCATCGAGGACCAGGGCGATCGGATCAAATGGTAGCTCAGCCCTGACCCCCCGGGGGCCCATGGGGGCCTCCGGGGGTGTTCCATCCCTCCGCACCCACCAGGGGCACAAACCGACAAGCGAGGAGCTTCTCCTCCTCGAAGTCGTCCCCCCGTCTGGTAAGGCGGATGAGTTCCTGCAAGTATCGATCACCCACAGGGATCACCAGACGACTCCCCTCCGGGGAGAGCTGTGCCTTGAGAGATTCGGGCACGCAAGGGCTGCCAGCGGTAACGAGGATGGCGTCGAAGGGGCCTTCTTCGGGCCATCCCAGGGTCCCGTCCCCCTGACGGAAGTTCACATTCTTCGCGCCCAGAGCCTGTAGGGTCCCTTTCGCCGATTCCAGGAGTCCGTCCAGGCGTTCCACGCTCCATACGCTCTCGGCCAGCTGGCTGAGGACAGCAGTCTGGTATCCGCTTCCAGTCCCGATCTCCAGGACCCGGTCCGAGGCCGTCAGCTGGAGGGCCTCCGTCATGACTGCCACCATGTAGGGCTGACTGATGGTTTGTCCGAGTGAGATGGGGAGAGCTTGGTCCCGGTAGGCGTCTTCGATCCTGCCTGGGGGTAGGAATCGCTCCCTGGGAAGGGTGCCCATGACCTCCAGGACCGCTTCGCACTGGATCCCTCTGGCCCGTAGCTGCCGCTCTACCATTCGGGATCGTTCCTCGACCAAGGTCCTGCGTGACCTGAACACGACGTTACTCCTGAGAAACCCACCTGGCTTTATATGGGCAGAAGATCCAAGAACTTTTGGCCCCCGTCAGCGGACTGGGGACCGAGACCGGGGCTTCCTGCCCTTCCACGTCTCTGGATGGAAAAGGAGGAGCACGGTGTAGATCTCCAGTCTCCCCACCAGCATCAGAAAACTCATCACCCCGAGGGCGGAGTTCGACATCCAGCCGTAGTTGTCCGTCGGCCCGACATCTCCGAAGCCCGGTCCAATGTTCCCGACACTGGCGGCGCTGGCCCCTAGAGAGGTGACAAAATCCACTCCCAGGAGGGCCAGGGCCATGGCTCCGGCAAGGAAGAGGAAAGCGTAGAGGATCACGAACCCGATCACGTTCGCCAATACGTCCTCCTTCACCGCCCGCCTCCCCACCCGCGCCAGAAGGATGGCCCGGGGATGAAGATGCTTCCTAAGCTCCATGCCCGTCTGTTTCAGAAGGAGGAGGACCCGGATGGACTTCATGCTTCCGCCGGTGGATCCGGCCATTCCCCCGGTAAAGAAGAGAATGAAGATGACCATTTGGGCGGCGGGGACCCAAAGCTCATAATCGGCAGAAACAAAACCCGTTGTCGTGCCAATGGCCGTGGCCTGGAAGAGGCCGTCCCGAAAAGCCTCTTCCACACCCCCGGGTGTAAAGGGGTAGGTGCCGCCAAACAGATTCAGGGCCAACAGGGCCACCGTGGCCAGCAGGAGAAACCCTGTGAAGAACCGCCACTCGTGGTCTTTGAAGTAGTCCAGGTGCCCGGTGACCGCTCGGAAATGGAGAGCGAAGTTCACGCCCGCCAGGTACATGAACAGGATGAGCACGTAGTGGATGTAAGGGGATTGAAAGTGTGCGATGGAGGCGTTCTTGGTGGAGAAGCCTCCCGTCGCAAGGGTGGCGAATGTGTGGGTGGAGGCATCGAAAAGGTCCATCCCACCCAGCATCAGGAGGACCGTCTCCAGGACGGTCATTCCCAGGTAGACGTACCAGAGGAGTTTTGCGGTTTGGGCGATCCGGGGCCTCAGTCGTTCCGGGGTGGGTCCTGGGACCTCGGCCTTGAACAACTGCATGCCCCCGACCCCGAGGTACGGAAGGATGGCGATGGCCAAGACGATGATCCCCATCCCCCCCAGCCAGTGGGTAAAGGACCGCCAGAACAGAATCCCATGCGGAAGTGATTCGATCTCGGTGAAGACCGTAGCCCCCGTTGTAGTGAATCCCGACATCGATTCGAAAACCGCTGGGATAAAGCCGTCAATCGTCCCGGTGAAGAGGTACGGAAGAGCACCGAAGACTGCCGCGCCGGTCCAGGCGAAGGTCACGATGGCGAAACCCTCCCGGGAGGTGATGTCGCCCTTGGCCTCGGTGAACCGGTAGGTCAGGAAGCCTGCCACCGCGGTAATGGCCGAAGCCAGGAAGATCCCCGCGGAGTCCCCGTCCCGGTAGAGGAGTGACACCAGGCCTGAAAGCACCATCGAAAGGCCGGCAAAAACCTGGAGCAGCCCTACGACATTCAGAACTCGCCGGATCGACATCAGTCGAAGAACTTCTCGATGCTCGGGAGAGCATCGGGGAGAGCGAACACGATCACCTCGTCTCCCGGCAGCACCCGATCGGCCCCCCTGGGGATGATGATGACCCCACCCCGGATGATGGCCCCGATAATTGCCCCGGGAGGGAAGGGAAGGTCCGAGATGATCTTCTCCGCGATGGGGGAAGTTTCTTCAACACTGAACTCGATGGCCTCGGCCTCGATTCCTTTGAGGGTGGCCACCGTCATGACCCGGCCCCGCCGTACGTACCTCAGGATGGCGTTCACCGCTGACATCCTCGGAGACACCGCAGCATCCAGACCCACACGCGTCACCAGGGGCAAGAAGTTGAACTTCTCGATCAGGCTCACGACCTTCCTGGCACCGACATTCTTGGCCAGGAGAGAGGAGAGGAGATTCGTCTCGTCATGGCTGGTGGCGGCCACAAACCCATCCAATCCGGAAACCCCCTCCATCTCCAGAAGCTCGAGATCGGTAGCATCTGCATGGAGAACGAGGGACTTGGGCAAGGCCTCGGCCAGCTCCAGGCAACGCCGCCGGTCGTTGTCCAGAATGGTGCACTCCACCCCGTTCTCCTCGAGGATCTCCGCAAGGAATTGACCCTCCGCGCTTCCGCCGGCGATCATGACCCGCTTCAGATCGAAGGGCTCGTAGCCGGCCAGGGGGGGGATCGATGCGACCTCTGATAGAGGCGACAACATGTAGATCTGGTCGCCGGCCTCGATGGTTGATTGGCCATCTGGGATCATGGTTTCCCCATCCCGTACGATGGCCACCGTTACGTAGTGGTACCCCTGGTATTCTGCGCCCAGGTCGGCCAGGGTCTTTCCACAAACCGGAGCGCCCTCTCGGACCACCAAACCCACCAACTGGACGCGGCCCTCTGCGAAATTGGCCACATCGGTTGCGGCTGCACTGCGCAAGAGCTGGAAGGTCTCCTTCGCCGCCTCACGTTCAGGATTGATCATCAGATCGATCCCGAGGCGCTCCCGGGATAGAACGCTTCCTCGAGCGTAGTAGTCTGGATTGCTGATCCTGGCGATGGTGTAATCGACCCCGGTTCGGGTCGCCGCCAGGCAGGAGATCAGGTTCACCTCGTCGTGGCTGGTCACGGCCAGGAGGATCTTAGCGTCACGAATGCCGGCTTTTTCGAGGATGGGAATGGAAGCGCCGTTCCCCACAACCGTCATCACGTCCAGGAGGTCCGAGGCCTGTTCGGCACGCTCCGCGTCGCGTTCGATGACCACGACATCCTGATTTTCTTGCGAAAGGCGCTCAGCGAGGTGGTACCCCACCTCCCCGGCGCCGACAATGATCACCCTCATTGTTTTCTCCCCGGAGGTAAGCCCAAAAGCTACCGAAATCTCGGCTGGAGTGTCAAAGCCCGTGCTGAAACCCAACCAGGCGAAAAGGGAGTGGAATCTGGGCTTTCCGGATCGGTAGCGGCGTCTCCCGACACGCCGAATGAGGAAAGCATGAGTATTCCGGCGGAAGATTACTTATTATGGGGCATCCAACCCCGGAGGACGGGCGGAGGGGTGCGGGGCCTTGTTTACGCGACGATGGGAGGCCGTCTATGCTATCGAGGGATCAACTGGCGGAGCTTTACCGGGGACTTCAGCAGGAAAAAGTACTCACGGTGTACGTGGACGGGGTGGGGAACGATCCAGCAGAGAGACGGGTCTGGCGACGGCGCCTCAATCAGGAGCTGGAGAGGGAAGAGCACCGACTCCAAAGGATGGATTCCCAAGACCTTAGTGACTTCAAAGCGGCGGAAGAGAAGCTTCTGAAGGAGTTGGATGGGTACCAGGCGGCCCTCCCCACCAAAGGGTGGGTGGGATTCGCCACGGCGTCCGATATCCGTCACGCCGAGACGCTCCCGGTCCAGGTACCTAACCTGGTCCGCTGGGAGAATGGCCCCAGGGTGGCGCCCTATATCCGAGGGCTGAAGCAGCTCCGGCCCATGGGCATCGCACTCGTGGATAGCCGCAGGAGCCGGATATTCCTCTATCGAGAAGGGCAGGTCAAAGAGGTAGAGGACCTCAGAGCGGATACTTTTTTGGGCGACCTTCTGGAATTGTCCGGGCCTCAACGGACGGGGCGGTTCTCCGGGGCCCGAGGGGAAACCGCCACCGACGCGGCTCAACGGTATCTGGAAAAGGGAACGATCCAGATGCTCCGCCGGGTGCGGGATTTGTGCTATGAGCTCATTCAGCCCGACGGCTTTCTCCTCATCGGGGGAGAACAGGAGGCCATCGCTGCCCTCAGACCGATGCTTCCGGGACACCTCGACCAGAGCATATTGGAGAACCCGTCCCTCTATGTGGGAATGTCTGTGCCCGAGGTGAAGGCTGCTGCTGCGGAAGGGGCTTCCATCCTCTCGAAGCTCAGGCAAACCGCCCTCCTGGATCAGATCACCGAACAGGCCTATTCCGGCGGGAACGGATCCCTGGGTGCGGAGGAGACCGTCCGTGCCCTCCGAGAGGCTCGGGTCGATATCCTGGCCCTCTCACGGGGTTTCGTAGAGGCCAACCCGGACCTGGCCGACCAGTGTGTCAGCGAGGCCTTTCAACAGGGTGCGGATGTCAGGGTGTTCTCAGGCGGACCTGCCGAAAGACTGGATGCTGAAGGAGGCGGGGTGGGAGCTCGGTTAC
>CBDUAX010000167.1:0-8798 GCA_965365235.1 uncultured bacterium | reverse complement strand
GCCATGGTTCCCCTCCACCAGCACCGCCGCCAGCCGAAGCCGGGCCCGATGTAAACGACTCTTCATCCCCGCAAGGCTGAGGTCCAAGACCTTTGCGGTCTCCTCCCCTGAGAAGCCTTCCAGCTCCCGTAAGATCAGGATCTCCCTTTCCTCCGGGGAGAGTTTGCCCAACGCCTTCTGCAAGGTCTCCCGTCTCTCGAGACTCTCGAAGACTGCGTCGGGCAGGGGCGGAGCACCCCATCCCGCCTGGAGGCCGAGGTCCTCCAATGAGACCATCTCCTCCGGCTCTCCCACCCGTTTTCGGTAAATGCGGCGGGACAAGTTCCGAGCGATTCCCAGGAGCCACGCCCGAGCCGAAGCGTCACCTCTGTAGGTCTCGCACCCTCGAAACGCGGCAAGGAAGGTCTCCTGAAGTGCATCCTCGCAATCCGCCGCGGAGCCGGTCCGGGCCACGAGGAATCGATAAACCGCTTCCTGGTGTCGTCCCAAAAAGACGGTGAACGCCTGATGGTCCCCAGCTGCTGTCCTTTCAAGCAGCTCGCCATCGGAGGGGGTCAGCGAGCCTTCACCCTGCACGTGGAAATCCCCAAGAGCGTGTATAGAGGGCAACTGCCGAGAAGGCCGGTCGCCAGGGGTATCAGTCCCACCAGGCCCCACGCCGTCTTGGGCCCCAACATGGTGAGCGATAAGAGACCCAGCCCCAAAATCACCCGGGCCATGCGCTCCACGGGATGCGTGTTCTTCGGGAGAATCTTCCCAGACATCGATCTCGACCTCTTTCATCTTTCCGGACTCAAAAGAGCCCACGTAAACCACAGAATAGATCCTTCATGCTTTAAAGTTCCAATTTTCCACGAAAAGGATTCAGGAAGGATTCAGGGCGGTTGCGCCGGGGGACAGCAGTCCCTTAGGGTGGGTCCAGTTCCAGCACAGGCAGCCTGGCAGAGTGAGACGGCGTAAGGGTCCCCACCCACCCCCATGAACACGAGAACTTCCCTGAGAGGAGCTGCAGTTAGATGCCCGGAATCACCGTCGCCGCCTCCATCCTCATCACCCTGGCGCTGATCTTTTATTCTCTTGGGGTGTGGGCGGAACATCTCGCACGGTACCTGAAGGGATGGCATGTGGTAGCGTTCTGGACTGGATTCCTCTTCGATACCTCCGGCACATTGGCCATGGAACTCATCCAGCCGGGGTTCGATTGGGCCAGCTCCCATACTATTACCGGTCAGATCGCCCTCTGGCTCATGCTCGGCCATGCCATCTGGGCCACGAGGGTGGTCCGAAAGGGAAGTGAGACCACCCGGCGGCGTTTCCATCGGTTCAGCCTTGTGGTGTGGGCGATCTGGCTGATCCCCTATATCGGCGGGATGTTCCTTGGGATGGCTGCGTAAAGCAGCCACTCCTTCCGAGAGCTTCGGCGAGCGGTACGCACGTCCCCTCTCCCCACTGTTGCGTCTTCGGCAGAGTCCGGCCATAACCGGCATCGGTCCCCCTCTTGTCTGGATAGCGGGTGGCCCTTGGAATTGCCCGAGGGGCCACCCGCCCCTCTCCCCGGAAGTGGTGGCTTAGTCGTCGGTCTCGACCTTTGCGTTTTTCGCAGTGATGGAACCGTCGGCTTGCCGCAAGCCCTCTCCTTCGATCTCGAGGGCCGTTCCTCGCTGGAGTGCAGCGAGGACATCGCCGAAAGAGGTGAAGTCGCCCTCGTTGTCGAAGACGGTGGCGCCTTCAACGAGGTCCACCTGAACCGTGCCGATGGAATCCGCGATGCCCACCCGAGCCGTGCGTGCGCCGGCGGCTCCGGTGACGGACACGAAGCTGGCGATGCCCTCGAACTCGTTGCGGTCTCCCCGGCTTGAGTCGGACAGGGAAACGATGCCGCCGCTCAAGGTGACCTCCACGCTGATGAGCACTCCTGGACGCACACCTTCGATCTCGAGTTTGGCGTCCAGGCCGCCCCTCCTGAACCGGAGCACCATCTTGTCGCCGGAGGAGGTGGCTTCCACACGGAAGGTCCCGGCCGCGTCCGTGGTGTCCATGGCTTGAGTGCCATCGATGGTGACCAAGACCCCGGACAGGTCTTCGCCGGAGGCAAGAGCGGCTCCACCCCCTGAGCCCTGGGTTGGGATCGAGACCCTGCCCACCACAACTGTCGGCAAGGTCGCGCCAGGCTCGTTCGACCCAGGGGCCATGGGGTTGGTGGAGGAATCACACGCTGCCAGGGTGGCGGCGAAAAGGATTCCAATAACAACTTTGGGGATCCGGTTCTTCAACTTGGACATCATCGGACACTCTCTTTCGGCTTCCATGAATGTGGTAGATCAGATGACCTCCGTTAGGGGCAAAGGGTGGGCCGAGTAGCACCGGAAATCCCCACGATCGCCTAAGCTCTTGTACGACAGTTCTTTACCGGGATATTTGCTCGATGGCCCAGTGGCGGAGCCAGAAGATTGTGACAAAAAAAGGGCGACGATTCCTAATCGTCGCCTATTTTTTGTGCAAGCAGCAGTTCTATCGTACCACCAGGTTCAGCGCGTTTGCAAAGACCTCCTCAGCCACGGTTTTCAAATCGGGATCCACGGCTTCCAGCCACACCGCCGCGTTGAGGTCGATCAGGAGCTGGATCCGATCTCCATCTCCCACCTCCAGGGAAAAGGGCCGGACCACCGTCAGGGTGACGTCTCTCAGCCTTACTTCGACGGCGCCTGACACTACCTGGCCGTTGATGAGGCCCGAATCCACCTCAGCCTCGATCTCGGAAAAGACGACTCGCAGGCCGGTGTAGCGCATGGCCGGGACTTCCCGGTTCACGACGTCGGCCTCTTGGCGCCCCCTGAGGTCCACGCGAACCCGGATGTCATGATCGGAAAGTGCGATAGAGCTCCCGTCTGCGCCTTCCAGGAATAGCCGAAACTCGACCTCCACCTCTCCTTCGGGCTCGTTTTCTGAGCTGGTTGCGGCCGGGGCCCCCGCGATGGACGGACCGATGCGGTCCGCGAACCCCTGAGTACTGGGAAGGTCACCTGAAACAGCCACCTCAGCTTCCCCGGTCAGTCCACCGGCGGTGAGATTCCCGCACCCGGTCAAAAGGACGGCAGCCGCCAGCAAGGAGAAGAAAGCTACGGTATGGCGGGAGGGAAAAATCGTGGGGGTCGGGGTGAATCTATGCATGGTCTTCACCTTCATCTGCAGGAGGGCGTCCACCGCTCTCCGTAGGTTGGGGCCCGTGAACGTCCGTCCATGGGTGGCGCATGTGGTCGAGGCCCAGAGCCCGATACTTCTCACCGGCCCGTTCATGTAGTTGTCGGGCCGTGTCTTCCTCGCCACGCTGCGCCTCTGCCTGGGCGTATGCCTGGAGTGTGCGGGCCTCCTCGAGGATCGGTAGGCCCCGCTCTCTGATGATCTCTAGCGCCCGTTCAAACAGCGTGAATGCATCTGGATTTCCTTCCTTTGCAGCGATCCTTCCCAGGATCCGGTAGACCTCGGGCAGCCGGGGAACCAGGCCTCCAACGAGGGCTTCGCGCTCGGCTTGACGGGCCTCCTCTGCAGCCTCGATACTCCGCTCCTGGGCGAGGAGAGCTTCGGCGAGGTTCAGGCGGATGGTCACCGTGGCTGCCACGGACTCGCTTGCATCCAGGGCCCGCCGGAGGTGTGCCTCCGCCTCACCGAACTCCCCTGTGAAGAGATGTAGCTGCCCCCAGGCGTTTTGGACGAAGGGGGCGGCTCCATGGTCCCCGGAGGCTTCAGCGGCCTCCTCCGCATCTCTGAGCCAGGGCAGGCTCTTGTCGATCTCACCCCGTGAACGAAGGGTGATATGTAGATTCAACATTGCCTGCCAACGCTCTGGTATGGGATCGTCGAGATCCTCGAGGGTTTCCAGGGCGTTCCTGTACCACTCCTCAGCCTCTGGCCATCTGCCTTGTTCCTCCAAGCTGTTCCCAGCTCCGATGGCCGCTTCGGCCCCTCCTCGCCGGTCGAAAATTGCCCGCGAGATCCGGAAGGCCTCCACGTAACGGGAACGTGCATCCTCGAGCCGTCCCTGAGTCCGGGCCGCCCTGGCCCATCGCCGGAGTGCGAGGGCGGCTAGCCGTTGATCCCTCTCGTCCCGGGATGTGTGGTAGGCTGCTGACGCATAAGCCTCCGCCCGTTCGGGGCGATCACGTTCCTCCTCCAAGGCCCCAGCCTCGAGGAACGCTTGGGCAGCGGACGTCTTGTCTTCGCCGCCAAGATAGGCGAGAGCTTGGCCGACGCATTGGTAAACGGCCTGGAGATGTTCCTGCTCCCTGCGGGCCAGTTCTTCAGCAGATGCGGCGAAAGCACCGCTCGGCACCAGGCGCTGGCCGACTGTGTCGACCTCCCCGGCCCGTGACCACGTCCTCTCCGGATCGGGAGTGGACCGGGTCATGAGGAAGTCGAGGACTGGGCGCAACTCGTCCAAGGCAGGTAAAACGTGCCGGATCTCGTCGAGTTTGAGCGGTTTCATTTCCTCTTCTGCTCCAAATGGCCGCCCGACGGGTTCGGGGATTCGGTCCCCCTTCTTTGCACGACTCATGCTCGCGCACCCGAAGCGGCATCGAGCCCCTGAACTTCTTGTGTTTCAATGCTTTCCCTCGAATCAGAGGTAGATTGGCCAAAGAGGGCGGTGGTGATCAGGAGCCCCATTTTTGTGCAGGAGTGGGTGAGCGTCACCGGAACGCAGCGGGATGGGCCGAGACATTTCATTTGGTTTCCTCCGACCGTTCCCCTTCGACCAAGCCGTATTCCTGGACTTTGCGAGTGAGGGTATTCCGATGGATTCCCAGGGTGTCCGCGGCCTTGCCCATGTGCCCGCCGACGAACTTCAGCACCCGTCTGATGTGGTCTGCCTCAACCTCATGAAGAGAGAGGTTGGCCGGATACGCTCCGGCTACCACTCCCTCCTCACGGGCCGATGCCCGCGGGGATCCAGCGCCAAGGCGAAGGTCTGAGGAGCGGAGAACCGAATCCCCGGCCAGCAGCACGGCCCGATCCACGACGTTGCGGAGCTCCCTGACGTTCCCGGGCCAGGCGTAGGCGTCCAACCGTTCCAATGCCCGCTCCGTGATCCCCGTCACCGCCCGGTTGTACCGATGGGCAAAGGTTCCGGCGAAGTGGAGCGCCAACTCCCTGATGTCGCTGACCCGATCCCGAAGGGGGGGAAGGTGGAGCTCCACCACCGCCAGCCTATAGTAGAGGTCTTCCCGAAACAGGCCCTCCCTGATCCGTTGGCCAATCTCCTGGTTCGTGGCCGCTACCACCCGCACGTCAACCGGTGTTGTTTCTTCAGCCCCGACACGCTCCAACCCGCCGTCCTCGAGGACTCTCAGGATCTTGGCCTGGAGGACCAGGCTCATGTCTCCGATCTCGTCCAGGAACAAGGTGCCACCATCTGCTCGCTCAAACCGGCCCCGTCGGCGCGCCACCGCACCGGTGAACGATCCTTTCTCGTGTCCGAACAGCTCCGATTCGAGAAGATGCTCGGGGATCGCGGCGCAGTTGACGGCCACGAAGGGTTTCTCGCGGCGATTGCTGGCCCAATGAACCGTCCTGGCCACAACCTCCTTCCCGGTCCCAGACTCTCCGGTGATGAGGACCGTTGACGGCGACCGGGCTATACGGGCCAGTGTCTCAAAGAGTCCGGCCATGGCGGGACTGGATCCCCTCAACTCCGGCCGTCCGTCCGCTGGGGGATCGTTTTCCGGGACGGGGACCTCCCTTCCCTCTTCCGCCACGCCTTCGAGGCGGGCGGCGAGTTCGGAGTCGTCGAGGGGCTCGCGGAGAAGGGCGACGGCTCCCACCCGCTCCATGAGCAGGGCTCGTTCCATTGACACATCTGGAGCAGAGAGGATCAGATTCCCGCTGTTGGACTCGGAGGCGATGCGTTGAACGATTGCCTCGTCCAAAAGCTCAACGGCCAGGGATAGCAGGGTGGCTGTGGATGGTCCTTCCCCCAGGCTCTCCAGAAGGGCGGAGAGGGCGGTGGTGTGGATCAATTCGAGTCCGGCGGTGTCGGCAGCTCTTGCCAGGACGCTTTTCGCAGGGGGCGAGGTCAGCGCAAGAAGGCGACCCCGAAGCGGGCTGGATTTCGACATGAAGATGCCTGCAGAAATGGGAAGGAGCACAATGAAACATGCACTGTTAATGTGCTACGTTTCTCCTCCGGTGCAAGCAATTGGGGCGATCCGTGGGGTTCTCTGGACCCTCCGACCGATGACCAGGGCGGAGTCTGCTTGAATCGGGCCTTCCACGCTGCCAACACTTCCCCCTCCATTTCGGGCAAGATGGCCATGCGCTCCGCTAGGAAGTCGTAGCCCTCGATCCAGGTCCGGGTCACCTCGGAAGAGGAGGTGGCCTTTACGCCGAATACGAACTCTTCCATCCAGAGGGATCGATCAACACGTCCCAACACCGGGCCAGTAGCGCCGCCCGCGACCCGAGTCGCCTGCAGCAAGTGGCGTCTGCTCGTGTCCACGGGAGTTGTCCGTTGATTTGGCAACAAGTCTGACCGTCTTTATCCTATCCTTCGCGTCGGCCCGCAAAGTCTTCTGGTCCTCGATTCCACGGTGCCCACCATGCAAAAGAGAAGGTTCGTTTTTTGGGGAGTGTGCATCCCTCTCTTCCTCGGAGCTTGGATCCTCCCCCACATCGAGTTGAGAGATAGTTTTCCCCAAGCCAATACAGTTCTGGAAGGGGCCCCGGGGGAAATCTGGCTTGAATTCAGCGTTGTCCCGGATACGGCGCGATCCACTTTCTCTGTTCGCGGACCGAACGGCGGGGTGGAGACGGAGGCGGTCCAATGGGATGAGGAGGAGGCGCCAACCTTCTTGAAGGCTCAGGTGACCGGGGAGATGCCGGCCGGAGATTACCTTATCTCCTGGGTCGCAGCGCCGCTTAACGACCACGGGGGTCGCGGCCGGATCAGCTTCTCAATTGGTGTGAAGGATTGAGGCCAGCCGGAAGCTGGGAGGAATCTCCCCCAGGGGAGGAAGTCTCCCATGGGGGACTTTCGCGCTAGCGGATCTCGAAGGATAGCGTTGCCCACTTCGACTCGTAGTCGACTCCTTCGGCGTCGGTCTTCTCCATATTGATGAACTTGATGTACCAGCGACCTGGTGCTTCGATGCGGAATCGAACCACTCCGTCGGCGTCAGCTCTGGCTTCCCTTTCCGCAATTGGACCTCCAGGACCGGATCCCCCAGCCAGGACCAATTGCCGCGAGACCGACTCGCCGTAAACCATCGCACGAACGGCCATTTCGTCTCCCACCGAAAGTTCATAGGGGTTGGTGAGAGGGACGAGTTCGGCTGGATACCCCAGGACCACGTCGAGGCCACCAGTGGGGCGGTCCCCTACCTGGAATACCGCCTTGACGTGTTTCGAATAGCGCTCCCAGACATCCACATCCAACTCCCGGTCCAGTGCCCGCTGAGCCAGCACGTCTACAACACCGTCATGGGCCAGATACTCGTTGAAATCGGGCGCGTCCATCCCCAGGTCGCGGGTGAGAGTGGAGACCCCGAACACGTAGGTTCCGGGATCGCCGGACCGCATGCTGAAGAAGGTCGTGTCCCCCTCGGCGTCCCATCCTTCGGTTCCGAGCTTCTTCCGGCTTTTTTGGTGGATCATCGAGATGTCGGCCACTCGATCAACGGTGATCGAGTTCTCGCTCAGCTCGAACGTCCCATTGATGATGGGCACTTCCACCGGCGTACCGGGGGGCAGGAAGTATGAGTCCATCTTGATGAAGAGGTCATGAGCAGACGCGAGGGTGAGGGCGAATGCCAGACCAAGAAACAAAGCCAGGCCCACTGTCGGTTTCCACATGGGAGTACCCTTTACTTCCTGATTCAGGGAAAAGTATTCGTCTGTTTTGTTTATCTTAGTGCCGGGCCATCGAAGTGGCGAGCCGCCGTCCGGGAAGAAAGAGTGGAGGGACGCCGCAGCCTACCCACTCCGCTGCCCACACCCCAATCAGCGAGCGAATGGGTGATCCTCCATGTCAACGGCCGATTCTTCGGCCAGCCGACCACTGGCGTTCAGCGGTATGGACGCGAACTCGTCGGCGCACTTGATCAGCGCCTTGCAGAGAAGGGGCTTCCCACCCCTTTTACCGGCGTGCGACTCCATGTTCCTGCCCAACCTCCAGCTCCCCTACCGAGCCTGAAGGTGGTGGAAGTCCTCAGATACGGGGTCACACGCGGTCATGCTTGGGAGCAATTGGAGTTCCCTCTCCGCGCCCGTGGAGGATTGCTCTTTTGCCCCGGAAATATGGCGCCAATGAGTATGCTGGTGGGTCGGAGTCCGGTGGTGGTCACGATCCACGATCTGTCATCAAGGTATTTCCCGGCATCGTATCGGTGGTGGTATCGGCTTTGGTATCAACTCCTCACACCGCTCATCATGCGTCGAGCCGCCCGCATCATCACGGTGTCCGAGTCTGAGCGGGGAACGATCGCGCGGATGTACCCCATGGTCGCGAATCGACTGGTCGCGATTCAGAACGGCGGGGCTCCGGCCCCTTCCCCCCTGTCCGAACGAGGCCCGCCAGTCGACTCACCGTACCTCCTTTTTGTCGGTTCTTTATCCAAGCGCAAGAACCTCGCTGGCGTCATCGGCGCCTTCGAGAAATTGGCCGGAGAACACCCCAGGCTGAGCCTGGTGGTTGTCGGGGATCTGGCCCGGCCTCTGGCAGGGCGACCCGGATTGGTGTCGAAGAGCGAGGAGAGCGGGCGCCCGGGCCGGCCCGCCTTCCAGGCCCATCAGATCCAACGCCTCTTTGA
>CBDUAX010000166.1:0-8808 GCA_965365235.1 uncultured bacterium | reverse complement strand
ATTATTGGGGTTTGAAACCTAGAGGCTGAATACCCATATCTCCTGCTCGTCGGGTATGTCCTCTGTCGTCAGCTCGACCTCGTTGCCAACTTTAACAATCTCCTGGTCCTTTTTCAAATCCAGGAAGTTGTCCCGAGGAAGGGCGTGCCGGGCATCCAGGAGATCCACCACGAGCCGGCTGGGGCCTTCCATGGTGAAATCCCGATACTCCGCCTGCCCTTGCATGGAGATGACCACCTCGGTCCGCTCCGGTGCCGGCTGAATGCTCAAGCCGGTCACTGGGCCTCCCATCACAGATAGGAGACCAACCAGAAGGGAAAGGAACGAGGTCATTGGGAGCCTCCTTGACCAGGTCGCTGCAGCTCCATGATGCGCTGCTCCGTCAGGCCGAATTCTTCAACCTCCACGACCACACGTGTCGGTTGGATTTCAAGGATTCGAACGTTTCCGAGTTGTTCGCCGCGCCGAACCCGATAGGTTCGGCGGGCCGTCTGTAGCTCTGCGTCACCCTGCCCCGTCCGGGGTCCGAAGGTCGCCACGGAGCGACTCGGATCCGGTGAGAAGACCACGGCAATCAGCCTGATCTCCTCGAACCGGGGGCCACCCTCTGCTCCTGAGAGCAGGGGCACGAACGGGTTCTTCCGTTCATACTGGGGATAGAAAAAAACTTCCCTTTCGAACACCAGATCAGTCGTATCAGGCGGGGGAGGCGGCGGCTGTTGCTGCTGGGCCCCGACCACAAGGGGGCTCAGGGCCATCAGGGCCATCAGGCACCCCAACCCTCCGAGGATTTGTCTCATGATCATCCTCCCTCCTGTCCCGAGCCACCCTGACCGGGCGGCGGGGAGGTGGGAGTGGGAAGGATGTAGGTCTGGATCTGGAGCGCCGCGGTAACGGGCGCCTCCATATCCAGAACGCTCCGATCACCCTGGAAGCGGGTGAGCTCCAGGTTCACCGGAGTGATGATGCGGGGGAGAGAGGCGATCGAGGCCAGGAAGCGGCCGATATCATGGTACTCCCCATAAACCTCCAGGGCGTAGCTCTCTTTGGTGTAGAACTCCCCGGTCTCATCGGCTTCCGGGCGAAGGGATGCGTTTTCCACTCCGGTCTCACGAGCGACTCTGCTGACGTCATTCAGCAGCGCCGAGACTTCCTCGCTCTGAGGAATGAGCGCCTCTAGCTGGACGAGGTGGCGCTCATAGAGGGCAAGGCGCTCTTCCAGCTCCGCTCCGCCTCGGGTCGCCAGGATCTGTGCCCTTCGGTTTTCTGCGTCCAACTGCTCCAGGCGGGCGGTCATCTCATCTACCTGGGTGCTGTTCGGAGTGTACCAGAAGGACCAGAAGAGGTAGAAAAGCGCCGCCGCCAGGATCCCCAGTACCAGGGCGTTTCTTTGTTTCGGATCGTCGGGTATCAGAGCCATCGTTCTACCGATCGGGTTACAGTCCCGAAGGACCCGGTGTGAAAAGCGGGACCGTCTCGAGCGACTCCGGTGGAGGCCGTTCGTACTCGGCCTCCAGCTCAAACCGGTTGACGAGCCGATCGATCCCACCCTGGGTCACAACTTGTTGCTCCGTGGAGACCAGGCTCACGTTCCGGATAAAGAGTGAGGCTTCCAGGTTTTCCATGAACTGGGTCACTGCAAAGTTGTTTCCAGCCTGTCCTCCGATCCGGAACCGGATTGGTTCGGCTCCCGAAACCTGGAGAACCTCCTGAAGCCACGTGTAGTCCGGGAGGGCCCGAGCGACTTCATCCATGACGTGAGGCCAGACGTATCGGTCCTCATCGATTTCCTGGATAATGTTCACCCGTTGCGCGATGGAGTCCCGTCGGGCATTCAGGGCATCGTTCTGCTGAATCAGATCGAAATAGCGAATCGAATCGGCCACAGCTGCCTCGGTTCGAACCGTCAGTTCCTCGACCCGGTTCGACGTGGTCAGGTACAGGAACGCTGAACCGATTACCGCTATCAGGACCACCGCTGCCGAACCGAGGATCCATGGATCCTTCGGAACAGCCTCGACGGTCGGAATCTTGAAGGAAAGCCTGGGTCCCTTGGAGGGCCGCTTCTTTCCGCCCGGTAATAGATTGACCTCGATCAAGGCTCGATCACCTTTGGCCTACGCCCGAAGGGCCAGGCCCAGGGGGAGGAGGAGCATAGGTGACGCCTCCTCCAGATTCAGGTTCACCGCCGCATCCGGTCGCACCGGTGTCCGCTCGAAAGGATTGACCAACAGTGTTTCCACGTTCATCCGGGAGGCGAGGGTTTCCGTCATCCCCGGAATCCGGGCTCCACCCCCGCAGAGGAAGATCCTGCCTAACCCCTCCCCGGACTGCCGGGTCATGAGGAAGGCTGAGGCCCGTTCGATCCCTACCGCCACTTCGTCTGCACTCTGCTCTACGAAACGAGCCAGGTCCGGGATCTCCTCCCTGCCCTGGACCACGTCCTCCGCTTGCTCGGCGGTGAGGCCCCGTTCCCGCTGGAGATCCTCCCGCACCCGTCTGGATCCGAACGGGATGTCCCGGGTGAGGATCGGTACCCCGTCTTCCAGAATATTTACGTTCGTCGCTTCGTGGCCGACGTTCACCAGGGCCACGATCCCTTCCATGGCTTCCGGATAATTGTGCTCGAAGGCATTGTGGAGTGCAAACGCATCCACGTCTATGACCGCTGCGGAAAGACCGGCGTCACTCAAAAGCGCCACCTTGTTGTCTACCAGCTCCCGCTTCGCCGCAACCAGGAGGACGTCCATCTGAAGCCCTTCCTGATCGGGGTTGAGGATCTGGAAATCCAACTCCACGCTCTTGATGTCGAAGGGAACGTGTTGCTCCGCTTCCCAGCGGATCACCTCCCGAGCGTCGGCCTCCTTCATCCGGTCCATTTCGATCTTCTTGATAATGACGTCATGACCCCCCACAGCCGTGATGACGTCCTTCCCTTTGATCCCCACTTCCTGGAAGAGTCCCTTTATGGTATCGGCCACCAACCCGGGGTCCATTACCTCCCCTTCGACGATGGCATCGGGGAGCAAGGGGCGCATGGCCACGCGAGACACCTCCGGCTGGTCTCCGGACCGGTCTACTTCGACGATCTTGACGAAGCCGCTACCGATGTCCAGCCCCAAGGAGGTCTTTTTTCCAAATAGGCCCATTTCGAGATACCCGGAAAGAAGAGGGGAACATATTTTCCCCGGAATATTGGGTTCACCTTACCATAAAAAACACAGTCTTGTCAAGAATCCTATCCGCCTGGGAAGGTGCCTAATAATTGATAAACATTTGAATTATTCGACTCCCCCGAAGGCGGGGTCCCAAAACGCATCGGCCTCCGCAAGCAGCTGGGAAACAGCTGCCGCGAAGGCCTAACACGAGCACAATGCTCCGGTGGCGTCAAGGGCTCTGGGTTTTTACGAATTTTTCGTTCTTTTTCTCGTTCCTTTTATCCCCCGCTGATAACCGAAGAGAGATCCACCCAACCCCGATTGGCCAAGGGCTTGACACTGCTCAGGGAAGAGTTCAAAAGGGCTCGGTCAATGGCGCATCGGGAGAACTGGATGAGTGCATTCCCCAGGACCGATGAGGCGTTCAGCGCCACGTTCGCGGCAATCAGCCCTCCGATAAAGTGCCCGCCGGTCCCCTCGGTGAGGACCGTTCCCCGGACGATGACGGGACCGAAGAACTGGAACCCTCCCTTGAAGGTCAGGTCTCCCTCCACCAGGAGGATGCCCTGGCCGTAGTCGGCTGCCTCTACAAACAAGTCCCCCTTGGCATAGATGACCGGGAAGTAGTTCCCGCAGGCCCCGACCGGGTTGTACGGGTCCCCCCAGTTGAAGCGGGGTACCGACCAATCATCGGCGGTCTGGCAGAAGTAGTTCCCGCCCACCAGTATCGAGTCCTGGTGCATCTGCTTTACGTACTGGTTGTGGTTGTAGACCTTGTCCGCCGAGGCCACGAGCTCGTCCCAGAGGGCGTCCCCAAAGAGGAGCAAAGAGTCGGAGGTCAGCGTATTGTCCTCCATCAGAGGAGGGCTCCCGTGGGTTTCGAACTTCTTCCCATCCTCGGTGATATTGCTGAGAGAGTCCAAAAGGACACCGGCCACCGGAGCCCCGGCAGGGTCACAGACGGAACTCCCCCACCCCCCGGGCACGGAATCGACCCCGGAGATGATGGCACTCCCCCCCAGGGTGAGGTCTCCCACGGTGGTGAGAGCGGCTTCAGGATTGATGGCCGGGGCGATGACTCTGGCCACATACCCCAGCATCCGGCCCGCATTCCCCAGGACCGCGCCACCCTCCTCCACCTGGCCCGTGGCCAGGAGGAAAAAGAGACGGGGCGTCATCCGGGTCACGTTCACATTCCAGATTCCGTCTTCGGTGGTGTCTGCTACCGTGGCGGTCGACCACGCCGGCAGGGTGCCGAAGGTGGCCATGTCCCACTCGGATATGGTCTCGATGGCACCCATCTCCGCCGTGTAGAAGGCGGCGGTGCTCCGTTCCGAGGCCAGCCCGATGCGGGTTTCCTGCCGGGCGAGATAGAATCCGCCGGTGACCAGGACCCCCACGATCACCAGGGCAAAGACCGCCACCGGAAGGGCGAATCCGTTCTTTTTGCGTACCTTCATCATCAAAATCCTCAAATTCCCAGCCGGTGAACCCGGCATGCATCAGATGGGTCAGTTTCTCGGATAGACCCGGGCCACGATTGAATCCCTCACCCGCCGGTTCTGGGAGTTCATCACCTCAGAGCGATAGCGCAGCGTGACTTCGATCTGCGCCACATCCGTGGGGACCGTGGTGACGGCCCCGATGGAGTCCAGGTACCGGAAGCTCACGCCCCGGGTTGCCACCAGCGGACCGACCAGGGGGTCCGGGCTCCCCGCAGTGGAGAGCTGGCGGGCCAGGTAGTTTTCTCCCCCAAGGGTGCTCAGGCCGTAGGTATAGGTCAGGAAGGCACGGAGGGGCGCCCCGATCCGGACGGTGTCCCCGCTGCTGGCAAGGTTCGGGACGGTCAGCCTCTGAGCTGGGGAGCCGGAGCAGGTGACGGTGGTGTCACTCGCCTGAACCTTCTTGGCCAACCAGGTATCGTCCATGGCCCGGTTGGTCATGTTGTCGGCGAAGATGAAGATGGAATCACCGTCCTCCACCACTGGACCGACCCTGAAGGCCGTAACGGTGGGAGGAGAGACCGAGTAGTCCGTGGAGCAAACCAGGCCAAAGGCCCGTGAGGTCCGGATGGTGATGGAGTCCGGCCCCATGGCGACGATGTCCCCATCTTCGGCGCTGATCTCCCTCAGCTCATTGAAGAGAACGTCCATCCCGGCACGCAAGGCCTGTTGCCCCTGGATCTTGGCGTTGTTCACCGTATAGGTCCGGGAGTTCGTGATGAGGACCTGGTAGATGGACAGGAGCATGAGGCCTCCCAGCACCACCACCACCAGAAGTTCCACCAGCGTGAACCCTTTTCGCGTCTCCTGGTTCATTTCCGGATCACCCTGTAGATGAACGTGTCGGGAACATTGTTGACCAGCATGGGGAAGCCCCCCGAGGCAGCCTTGAGTCCAGGACCACGCGTGACGACCTCCAGAACCTTGAACTCGGCCAGAGATGCGGTGACGGACCATCGAACCCCGAATACCCCGACGGAGTCGGTTCCCGGTACCACACTGTCGAAGGGGAGGGACTGAAGGCGCTCCAAAGTGGATTGGAGGGCCACGGATCGCTCCGTCGTCACCTCAGCGAGGCTGATTTGACGCACCACCAGCGCCGTGGTTCCGGCCATTCCCAAAAGGCCGAAGGCCAGCACGATGATGGCGATGACGACTTCGATGATGGTGAAGCCGGATCGGCTTCCTTCCCTCTGATCGTGCCCCGGGCCGGTGCCTCTCAGGGGCTTCCATTTGGCTACCATCGGATCTGCCCCAGTGGCAAGATTTCAATTGACTCCTCTTCAGCCCCCTGGACGAAGCTCATCTTCATCACGGATGTGAAGGAATTGCAGTCCAGGTTGGCGTAACCCCTCGGGCTCATGCACAGCCTCACCGTGGGAGAGGACGCCCGTATGTCCACACCCATCTCCTCGGAGAATCGCACATTCTCCACCACCTGACCGTTTGCGAAGATCCACACCGAGTCGCCGGGGATGTTGGCTACCACAAGCGTCAGGAACCCGCTCTCGATGGCCTGGGCTCGGGCTCGGGCTACCATCCCGTTGTAGACGGTACGGGCTTGACGTGTGGCAAGGTTGCTGGAGGTGGCCCCGAAACCCTTCACGGCCATGCTCATGAGAATCGAGCCGATCAACAGCACCACCATCACTTCCAGGAGCGTAAAACCTCTTGAACCGCGTCTCATGGCCTCAATCCGAAAGAGAGATGTCTGGAGGGTTGGCATACCAGTTCCGTGCCACCCGAAAGGCCAATAGTTATGCGGATTTTGGGGAAAGTAGGGGCCGGCGGGAAACAAACTTTTCCGGCCCAAGGAAAAGATTCCGTGCAGGTGGGAGATTCAGAAGAGGGGGATCCGGGAAGCCCCCGGCAAAACAAGGGGTTTCAGCAGTTCAGACACTTGGGAGAGGGCCCGGATCACAGGGCATCCAGAGATGTTCAGAGTCGCCGTACTTTCCACCCGGACCGCCCCCCTCACCCGGGCCAGTCCCTCGAACCGGCCTCCCGCATCCAGGAAGAGATTTCCACCCACCAGAACCAGACCCAGAACGGAGGCGTCTCTTTTGATCCGCAGGTCCCCCTCGACGACCAGCAAACCACAGAGCTGCCCGCCCCCCACTTCCAGGTCGGATCCGGTACTCCAGAAAACAGCCTCCTCAGAAGGGGGACATCCAGGGGCCGTGAGGGCCCCAGCCGGAGGTAGCCTGGGATCGCCCCCTCGACTCAGGAGCTCCAAGCCCGGAAGGAGCCCCAGGGGCGGGATGGGGGACAGGACTCCTGGCACCAGGGTGTCTCCGGGGGGGAGAGGGACCCGGAGGAGGAGGGGTGACCCGGAGAAGAGGGAGTCCAGCTCTCCCCGGAACCCCTCACAAGCGATAGAGTCCCAGCCGTGTGGGAGTTCAAGGACAGAGGAGGCCGACACCTCCGCCCCGGGGCTCTGGAACAGGCCTCCGTCCGATTCGATTCCCGCTCCGAAGGCCCCCACCCGGGTTACCGGATCCAAAGCCCAACCTACTGCGGCCAGTTTCCGAATCCCTCCCCACCCCCGGCTTCTCCCCGTGCCCTCCAATAGGAAGAACTCGGTGCTCAGCCACCGAAGACTCGCCCCACTCCACAGATCCCCACGGAACCAGCCGGACGGCAAAGGGAAGTGTGCCCCGATAGCCGGTGGCCCCGGAAGTCCCTCTGGATGGTCCAGCGCACCGACGATCCCCCCTTCCGCAGCGTAGCCGGCCCGAACGGAGTGCTGAAACGCCCGGACGGCCCGGATCTCCAACTCGGCCAGGATCAGAGTTCCATGGCCCAAGAGTGTGAGGGCCAGGAGGAGCACCAGAAAAAGGGGAAGGACGAACCCACCTCGTTTCCGACGCACCGGTAGGGGTGTTGGGGAAGTCATCGGACCCAACCCGTCCAAGGGATCGTATCGCCGAGGCCTGCCGGATCCGACAGGACCAGCCACCAGGTCAGGGGCCCGCCTTCGCCCGTCTCAGCCCCAAAACCCGCGGGCCCGATGCGAGGCGGAGTGAGGGGCTGCCTCCCCCCGCCTCCCCGCCTGTACCGGAAGGCCCCGTCCTTCAGGTGGTAACTCCCCCGTTCAAACACCCGTCCCACCAGGGCTCCTGGGATCTCCGGACTCACCTCCCACACCTCGGTCCACCCCTCACCCCCACCCAGACACCCGGCCTTCCCCTTCACCCGGGCTTCGAGCCGCCGGGGCTCCCATCGCCCCCTCTCCGTCAGGAATAGCACGGTGTCCTTCGCGGGGTTGGGGCTCCTCAACCCACGGTAACAGACCTTCAACCCACCTCCGGGCTCCTGCCCCTCCACCAGAGCGAGTCCCCGGTACGCTCGCAAGGAGACGGAATCCGTACCCGCCGCCCATCGATCCCGACCCGGCAGGGCCCCGCGGAGCTCCTCGGTCAGAATCCAGGTGACCAACCGGACCGTTTCCAATCCTTCCACCTGATCCGCCACCTGGACACCCGCCTTCAGGGCGGTCGAGAAGATCTTCCAACCGGCCGATAGGACCAGGGAGGAAAGCAAAAGGACCAGGACAGCCTCGATCACGGTGAACCCCAAAGGGTTACCTTGGGGCCGGGAAACCTTCCAAAGGGGTCGGATGGCTGTTTTCCTCATGGGAGTCCTCCACCTCCCCCACCAAGCGAGTCTCCAAAAACCTCGAAGCCCGCAACTGTTGGCCAGGCAACAAAAAAGAAAAGGGTGTCGGATCCCTCGGGGCCGGTAGATGCCACCGCCATTCCCCCTTCCCCATGGGGCCTCCAGGAAACCCTTCCCCATGCCCTTTCCACAGAGCCAGCTCCTCCCGCGTCTGCCACCAGGACCGAATCCCCCACCTGCATGGCTGCCAGGGTAGCCCTTGAGAGCAACTGGCTCCGATGCACGGTTTCCTGAGCCACGAGCAAGGTGCCGGCCACGCCGATCAACCCCACCTGGAAGATCAGGAGAGCGATGAGGAGTTCCAGGAGAGAGAACCCCGACGCACACCCCTTGCTTCGCCCGGTCATGGCCGCGTCACCCGCCCGTAGGAGGCGATTCCCCCCTCGACGCGGTGCAGCTCCAAGAAGCGATCATTCACGGCCGAGGCCGTGTCCATCAACCACCCCACCCGCGCCCGCCAGAACGCCGCC
>CBDUAX010000165.1:0-8813 GCA_965365235.1 uncultured bacterium | reverse complement strand
GGGGGGGGGGGGGGGGGGGGGGTGGGTCCTCCTTCGAGGAAGGTCGGATTCTACGAACACGGGACCGGATCGCGAAGACCCTCCCTCCTCCACCGAAGAAAAGGCGCCACACCCAGTCACAAAAAGCCCGGGTCTCTTTGTCCTCCCCATCTCGGCTTCCGTCCTTCCAGCGTTGACCTCTCCGCTGGGCCAACTTTTTGCCCTTTCCCTGGGTGCCGGCACCGTCCTCTTTGGTGGGGGCTACATGTTGGTCGCCCTCCTGGAGCCCTTTGTGGTGGAAGCGTACGGGTGGCTCTCCCCCCAGGAATTCCTGGACGGCATCGCCCTGACCCAGGCGGTACCGGGGCCCATCGTCACCCTCGTGGCCTTCGTAGGCTTTTCGGTGGCTGGAGTGCCGGGGGCAGCCGTAGCCACCGCAGGGATCTACATCCCCTCCTTCACTGCCGTCCTCCTGGTGGCTCCGGCCCTGGATCGGTGGAAGGATCGGCCGGGTGTGTCCGCTGCTCTCAAGGGGGTCAACGCCGTCGTGGCCGGTGCCATCCTGGGGGTGGGCTTTTCCCTGATTCCCGCAGCTGTGAACGATGTGTGGGGAGCGGGGATCGTCATGGGAACACTGGTGGCCCTGGTCCGCTTCAAGGTCAAAGCCATCTGGGTGGTCCTGGGCGGGCTTTGCGCCGGGGGGGTCCACCTCGCATTGCTCGCCTAACCGGCAGATCCCGCCCCCGCCCGACGAGCCAACGCCGCGCCCCTGTCCAACGCGGGTTGGAGACGCAGAAAGAAGACCACCATCAGCATCGGGGACATGAGGATGGCCAGGATGAGGACCGTGATCATGAGGCCCTGGCCACTCCCCCCCATGGCCGTCCGGAAGGTGGCGAGCTGGATGAGGCCGAAAATGACCAGGAGCTCGGTCTGAACCAGTGCCAGGAACCCTGAAAACATCTCCACCACGGGGGCTCGGGCAACCTCCGGGAGCGCGGAAAGCTTGGTCCGGTCCGGTAGGTTCACCCAACCCGGCCGCCTCGGAATCATGGCCCGGAAGAAGCCGATGAATGCCACCAGGACAAGTGCAACCGCCGGTAGGGAAAACCAGGAGGCCCATCCTCGCTCCGACCAGGCGTCCGGTTGGCCATTCACTCCGAAATGGGTCGGAATCTGACCCGGAAGCTGCGGCCAGGCCCAAAGCGCGAAGCCAACGATGGCAAGGACCAGAAGCAGATTGATTCCGTCGAAGAACCTCCTCACCCGCTATCTTCCTTTCCCGCCGTTTCTTCTTCTCTGCCCCCCAGACCCCTTGGCCGCCACCCCCTCCTGGGTTGGGACCGGAATCATCAGGTCACCGTCCTGATCGGGGACCGGCGGGTCCCCGGCCTCCTCGTCCTCCTTCTCTTCCCTTGTCCGTTCCTCCAGGCCCTGCCGCATGGTGGGGTCGAAAGCCGAGTTCCATTCCAGGAGGTGATAGGTGGAGGCTCCCCGACCCGGTTTGTTCCGGCGGTAGTAGATCCACCCCCGTGCTTCCACCCACAACAGGATCCGATCCAGGACAAAAAGCCCGGCGAGGATCCCTACAATCCATCCGGTGGTTTCCAGTGTCATGGTACTCCGCCGGCCCCGGCTTCGGTTGGTGAAAGAGGAGGGCGGCCCTCCCGCCGGGTACCGTCTCCTTCGGTCAGTTACCCTCTTCCGTCATCCGCACCAGGTCGGCCTCTGCCGCCACATGGCCCAGGCGAGCCCAGTTCGGATCCGCGACGATCTCCTCGAGAAGAATACGAGCCTCCTCGGTTCGTCCTTCTCTGATCCACCAGGTCGCCAATCCGTAGGCCACCGTCGGCCACTGCCCTCCCCAAGCCTCCCGGTCCAGGAGAGCACCCTCGGCAAGGTCACCCCGGAAGAACCGGAGGAGAGCCCAGTAGTGACCATTGTCCCCGGGTACGATGGGGCTGGCCTGGTATTCCGGCCGGGCCCCCCGGAGAGCCTCTGGGGGGATCTCCAGCGGTAGAGAGCCGAGAAGGGCCTGGGCCTCCCCATCCCGCTGTGCCCGCCAAAGCGCCCGGACTGCCCACGCGGTCATCGCCACACGGCTCGCCATGTCCGAGGCCAGGAGAGAGCACTGTCGGGGATCCTGGCGTTCAAGCGGGCTTTCCCCAGGGGCAGAGGGAACCCCCTGGTCACCCAACCGTAGGCACCTGAGATAGACCGCCGCCGCCGCGTCGAACCGGCCCATCAGGTACAGGGTCAAGCCGTGGAGATAGGCCGTATTGAAGCCCGTCGGGTCCAGCGCAAGAGCCGTCTCGAACAATGCCAGGGCCTCGTCCAGCCTTCGCAACCGGATCAGCCGGTGGCCCATGGCCAGTGGAGGTTCGAAGTCTGCCGGGTCGAGGTCACCGGCCTGGGCATAGAGGACGATGGCCTCCCGGTACCGCCAGATCACTTCCCGGGCCCTGGCCGCCGCCACCAGCCGGGAAGGCTCCTCTGGAACCCCCGCCAGGGCCATGTCCGCATCCAGGATGGCCGAAGCTTCGGCCCGGGTCGGAGTTCGTGAACGAAGAGGCCGGCCGGTCCACGAAGTCCCCTGGTCGGACGGGGGGAAGGCCCTGGTGAAATCCGGCCTGGATCGATCTGGGAGGTCCATACACCCCGCCAGAGTCAGGGCCAAGACCAGGGGGGTCTTCCATAGAGCCTTCGAGCCGATCCACCTGGCTCCTCGCACAGGCTGGACCATCACCTGGAAAGGTCGACCTCGGCTCCGAGCGTTCTCCAACGACTCAGGATCTCGGCGGCCGGAAAAGCCGACGCCCGGTCCGGATCCCTCCCGAGCCATTGCAGGGCCCGCCCAAGGGCCGCCTTTGGATCGGTGGAGAAGGCCAACTCGGAAGGGATTCGGGAAAGGAGCTGATAAAACTCCGGAGCCGAGAGCCAGTGGGAGTTCCCCTCCCGGGTCCGTCGCCAGAAGGGAATCAACTCACCCACAGGATAGGGCTGATGCCACCCCAGGACATCGAAGATGGGGGGGGCGGTCCCACTCCTGGAGCGGGCACGGGTAGGGGATAGGAGAAAGGCCACGGTGTCTCCTGGGGATACCCATTCGGACCGGTTCCACCCATCTCCCGAACAGCCGGGCCCGAAGGTCCAAGGCACCACAACGATCCTTTCCCCACTCCTTCCGACTGACATGGAGGCGTCGGAGTCCAGAACCCGGAAAACCTGCCCCTTGGCCTTGGCGCTCGCGTATTCCGGCATGTACTGGAATTCGCCCAGGAGTTCCTCGGACCGGGTGGATACCGGCTGCCAGAAAGGAGTCGCCTCAGCCAGAACGGCCACGGATCCCTGGTTGCGGAACACCACCAGCCCGTCCACACCTAGCTTCGGTGCGGTGGCCCGCTGGGCCTGGCCTGGAGCGGCCACCAGAACCAGGAACACCCCAGCCCCCAGGAATCCTTTGAGCGTCACGCTACCCTTGAACCTCAAGCTGTAATCTCCTCCTCCAACCCCAACATTCCTCGCTGGAACGAACACGCCCTGTGCGTGTTCCATGGAAGCCTAACAATAAGAGGCAAAGCCACAGGACCGGAAGGACCGTGAAGGCCTGAGGGCGAGGCGTCCTTTCCCTGTTGCCCGACGCGGCGCAGCCCTCCATCATGTGCCGGTAGGCCGCCTCCGGCCCTGAAGCTCCATCCGGGATGGGAGACGGCTCTCCCGTGAATGTTCACAAAAGCCCCGTTTCTTTGGACAGGATCCCGAGGTTCAACATGCGATACGTCGTTTTTTTTCTGGCCCTCCTGGCCCTGGGCCCCCAGGCCCGTCTGAATGCACAGGAACGTCAGGCCTACAGCCCGGCATCCATCACAGCTGAAGATTATGCCCGCGCGGAGTCCTTCCTGGGCCAGAACGTTGGCGGCCTGGCGTATGGTGTGGGGATCCGCCCCATCTTCCTGGACGACGGCCGGTTCTGGTACCGAAACACCTTCGCCGGAGGGCACGAGTTCATCATCGTCGATCCGGAAGAACGAACCCGAGAGCGAGCATTCAACCACGACCGGCTGGCTCGAGGCATCGAGGCTCTCACAGGCGAGACGTATGAGCCCTTCGATCTTCCCTTCTCGACCTTCCAGGTCGTCCGGAACGGCAGAGCGCTATCGTTCGACATCGGGGACCAGAACGTGGTGTGCGACTGGAGGGGCTACATCTGTGAAGAGGGCTCTGGGGGCGGCGCTCGACCCAGTGGCCGCATGGCCCGCTCGGTTGAGGTCTTCTCTCCGGACGGAACCAAGGCGGCCTTCATCCGGGACCACAACCTCTGGATGCGAAATGTGTCCCTTGGGGTGGAAACCCAACTCACCCACGACGGCGTCGAAGATTTCGGCTACGCCACCAACAATGCAGGGTGGACCCGAAGCGACCGCCCCGTTCTCATGTGGTCTCCCGACTCGGAGAAGATCGCCACCTTCCAGCACGACGGCCGGGGGGTCGGGATGATGTACCTGACCTCCACCCAGGTGGGGCATGCGGAGTTGGACGCCTGGAGAGGTCCACTTCCGGAGGACACCGTCATCTTCCGTATCGAGAGGGTGGTGATCCACACCGACGGCCCCACTCCCAGAGTGGTCCGCCTACAGATGCCCCCGGATCAACACCGCTCCACCATCAGCGATCACATCGCCTGCGGGGGAACCTTCTGTGACGTGGAGTGGGCACCCGACGGCTCTCTGTTGGCCTTCGTTTCCTCCTCCCGGGACCACAAGGAGGCGATTCTCCGGGTGGCTGATCCCGAGACCGGCGAGGTAAGGGATGTTCTGGAGGAGAGGGTGGATACCTTCTTCGAGTCAGGGAACGACATGATCAACTGGCACGTCCTGCCAGAGCACAACGAAGTCATCTGGTGGTCCGAACGGAGCGACTGGGGTCATCTCTATCTCTATGACCTGACCACGGGCGAACTGAAGAACCAGATCACTTCAGGCGACTGGATCGTCCACCAACTCCGCTACATAGACAGAGAGGAGCGCAAGCTCTACTTCACCGGATCGGGCCGGGAGCCCGGTGATCCCTACTTCGAATACTTCTACAGCGTGAGCATGGACGGCGGGAATCTTCGGCTTCTGACGCCGGACAGCGCCCATCATACCATCACGCTGGCCCCGGACCGAAAGTCGTTCGTGGATTCCTGGTCCACTCCGGTGGATCCCGGGGCCACGGTGGTCCGAGAGATGGACGGGGAGGAGAGGATCTCCCTGGAGACTGGAGATATCGGGCCCCTCGAGGCGTACGGATGGCAGGCACCCATCCCCTTTGTGGTCAAGGCCCGGGACGGGATCACAGACCTTTATGGGTTGATGTATACACCGACCAACCTGGACACCACCAAAAAATACCCCATCGTCAACTACCTCTATCCAGGGCCCCAGTCGGGGAGCGTGGGAAGCCGAAGCTTCAGCGCCGCCCGCAGAGACCATCAGGCCCTGGCGGAACTCGGTTTCATCGTGGTGGAGTTGGACGCCATGGGAACCCCGGGACGGTCCAAGAGCTTCCACGAATTTTATTACGGAAACATGGGAGACAACGGGCTTCCCGATCAGATCACCGGAATTCAACAGCTGGCGGAGCGGAACCCTTGGATGGATATCGATCGGGTCGGAATCTGGGGACACTCAGGCGGCGGATTCGCCTCCACCTCCGGAATCCTGCGCCACCCGGATTTTTACAAGGTGGCCGTGAGCCAGGCAGGAAATCACGACAACCGCAACTATGAGGACGATTGGGGTGAGAAGTGGCAGGGGTTGCTGGTGGAGTACGAAGACGGCACCACCAACTATGACAACCAGGCCAACCAACTGGTGGCAGGGAACCTGAAAGGCAAACTCTTGCTGGCCCACGGGACCATGGACAGCAATGTGCCCCCCTCCAACACCCTTCTGGTCGTGGACGCCCTGATCGCGGCCAACAAAGACTTCGACCTCATCATGCTTCCCAACCGCGGCCATGGCTTCGGGTACGAGCCCTATATGCTCCGCCGCCGGTGGGACTATTTCGTGGAGAACCTTTTAGGGTCCGAGCCCCCGAAAGAGTACGAGTTCGGGGTGACTTCAGGTCGGTAGGAGACGGAACCGGGAAGGCCTGGCCCCGGGGGCCCCTTGTGGGGCCTCCGGGGCTTCTTCTACCCGGAAGATTCCCAGAGGGGAACGGCTACATCCGGCGCTCCGTCCAGGATCGCCCGGTCAGCGGTCACGAGTGGGATCCCCAGCTGGCGTGCCAGAACCACGAACTCGGCGTCATACGCGCTCAAGCCGCCATCCAACGCCACCTGGATGATTGGCCCGGAAGAGACATTCACCACCCGGTCCCCGAGGAGCGCCTCGGCTTCCCGACAGATATCCTGGGCATCCCCATCCTGAAGGACCCCCCTCCGCACCAATCCAACCAGAACATTCCTGATCTCGCTGAGCAGGATCGGGGGCGCGGCCCACTCCGGGTCTTCGCTCAGAAACCGGACAGCCCTTTCCCATGGGCCGGAACCGGTGAGTAGATACACCAGGACATTGGTGTCGACAACGATCACGGTCGGCCGGACTCCCTGAGTCGCTTGAGCTCTGCAGGGTCCAGGTCGGGAACCGGAGTGCGAGCCCTTCTCTCGGCGATACGGGCCAGCAAGGAATCGATATCAACGGTCGGGGGAGCCAAGGAAGCCTCCAGACGGGCAAGGACTTCCCCGTTGAGGCTTCGGTGGTTCTTGCGGGCTGCCCGCTTGAGCGCTCGGTGTAGCTCCGGACTCAACCCCCGAAGGGCCAGATCAGGCATTTTCGTTTCCCGAATAGGGTTCCTGTGCGATACCGAAATAATATCATTTAGATATCGAAAAGACAAACCCTACTCCGGGAAGACTGGGGTGGAGGTAGCCCGGCTGACTCCAAAGCATCGGTAGGCCGACTGGGCGATGGGATGGGGGGATAGGGCCTTGGGTCAGACCGTGGGCTTTTACCAACCCGATCCCTCAGATCTGCAATCCCACGGCCACGGCGTGGCAGGCGCTCCCAGCCAGAACGAAAAGATGCCGCACAGCGTGGGCATAGGGGATCTTCCGGTTGTGATAGAAGAGCGTCCCGGAAGTGTACGCCACGCCCCCGGCCAGCAGCCAAAGGAGGACGGAGGTGTCCAGAAGGCGGATCATCGGGCCGGCCGCGATCAGTCCCATCCACCCCATGGCCACGTAGATGGAGGTGGACACAATCCGAAACTTCCCTGCGGCGAAGAGCTTAAAGATCACGCCCCCCACCGCCAGCCCCCAGGTCACTCCAAAGAGGCTCCACCCCCACCCGCCCCTCAACTCACCCAGGGTGAAGGGGGTGTAGGTCCCGGCGATCAGGAGGTAGATGGCGGCGTGGTCCAGAACCTTCAGGCGTTTCTTCAGGACCGGGGCGCGGGCGGCATGATAGAGGCTGGATGCCGTGTAGAGGAGGACGAGGGTGGCGGTGAAGACGGCGGCACCGACGATCCTCCACGGATCCCCGGTCCCGGACGCCAGGGTGATCAGAAGGGCGCCCCCGACCAGGGCAGCCAACACACCGACGCCATGGGTGAGGGTGTTCCACAACTCCTCTCGGCCTTCCCTTCCGGGCCGAACCCGCTTCTCGACTTTTCCGTCCAAGCCACCCCCGTTGGTGTGTGACAAGCCCGGCTGGTGGGCCCCTCCCTTGTCACACCCGAGTCTACCGCAAGATCCCCTCCGTCCTCGCCAGGAGCGCGCCCGTCCCCGAGGCCATCTCGTCGAAAAAGCGGAGGAACTGGGCCGATTCCTCGGTGTCGTACTCCTCCAGATTTTTGGCCCACCGGTATCCGATGGGTTGGTACCAGAGTTCAGCCACCACTCTGAACGGAGCCCGGGCGGAACTCACGTCCACAGAGTACCTCACCTCATCGGATCCCCCGACGAAGTCGGCGTCATCCTCGGCTTCTCCGTGCACGGCCACGGTCCAGTCGGCCGTCTCTTTGTCGAATCCGTTGGGAAGGAGCCGATTGTCCTTGATATAACGGGCGCCCCAGAGGAGGCCGGTAGTGACCTCTCCGGCATAGTCCACCATCACGTCTTCATAGATCTGGACCTGATCGGCGCTGGTGATGTGGTCATAGTGGGGCTCGAAACGACTCCCATCCAGATCGTTGTCGTTCCCGTCGATCCTTCCGTCGGGCTGGAAGGCTCCAGACTCCAGAACGACCCGATTCTGACCATCCAGCACCGTCACGTGGAGCCAGGCCCTCCGGGAAGGATACGCCGAGGGCAACTTGTGGCCGGCGAGGTTGGTCACGGTCACGTAGGCGTCCAGGATGCCATCGGCCAACGCCAGCCGACTCACCTTCAGTGACGCGGTATTCTTGGCCAGGTTCTCTTCTGAGGCCCGTGCTGTGGCGTCCAGCTCCTGGGGCAGCGCCTTCACATTCATCTCTGCCCGGTGCCGGTTCAGGATCCGGGGCATGAGGAAGTTCCCGCCTTTGAACACGTGCTGGTTCACATCGGACCGGGGATTCGGAAGCACTCTCGTGACCGACACCTCACCCTCGATAACGGGCATGTGGCAGTCCTGGCAGGTCTTTCGCCCCGCATAGGAGCTGTGTTTCCACTCCAGATACGGCGCCTGTTCCGCCAATTCCCCTGCGTCGTTGCCATCCGGATCCAGCGCATGGGTGAACAGGGTATGGCAGTTGGCGCAAAATTCCGGGGATTGGATATGGCTGGCGGCCTGGGGGCTGAACTCGCCGCTGTTGCTGCGCCCATCGGTCAGCACGACGCCGTTCTCACTCGGGAGCCAGCTCACCGCGCC
>CBDUAX010000164.1:0-8823 GCA_965365235.1 uncultured bacterium | reverse complement strand
ACCCGGGTTTCACCCTCCGTCTCGATCCGAAAGCTGAAACCGGCGATGGGCTGTCCCCGCCGGACCGCGAGTTCATCGGCGAATGTCTGGACCTGGCTTCCGGAGAGGACGAGGACGGAGAGCATGTTCTCGAAGGGCATGAGCTCGAAGAGAAGACCCACCGTGATGGGCCCCGGAGCGATGGGTACCCTCAGGCCACCATTGTTTGTCATCGCCATCTGGATGGGCTCGGATATCGCCTGCCGTGCCGCCCAGAGCATGGCGTCGGTGGCGAAATTCCCCAGGGTACCCTCCGGCACCGCCTCTGAGAGAGGGACCAGTGCCTGGCCGATGACCTGCCGGATCTCCTCTCCCATCTGAGCTCTGAAAGGAGATACCAGGGCTTCCAGGGAAGGATCACCCGGAAGGGAGTCGGCGATGACCGTGAAGCCAATCTCGGCTTCCGGCACCATGGAGGCCCATCCTTCGAGGGACGGGGCTTCTCCTGGACCCCGGCGGTGGGAGGGGGCGTCGGGATCGGAGGATGGGGGTCGACTCCCGCCAGTCCCCGATGCGCACCCAGAGTTGGCCAAACAAACGGCCAGGAGGACGAGCAGGCGGGGAATCCTTTTTGCAGACATTCCGTTTCGGTCGGCGGCCACTGCACCTCCGGGTTGGGGATCCTGGACCCGTACTGTACGGGACGTGATCGCAAGAATCGGCAAACCCCACAATCGGGCTTGTCGGACCGGTGCGCCAGATGGATACGAGCCCAGCGGATAAGAAAAAGGAGCCCCGCTGGCCAGAGGGGGCCAGCGGGGCTCGGTGGAACCTTCCCGCTTCTCACGGATCGATCCGGAGAGGTCAAGGGCAGGAACTGCCGCAAGGCAGCACGCGGCCTATTCAGCCCTTGAGCCGGATCGAGCCCGAACTACTCCTTTTTCCCGGGCTCGATGGAAGCGAGGCGGGCGTAGATGTCATAGATCTTCTTCTTCATGGTCTTGATGCGAGCTGAATCCTCGGATGTGCTCCACCTGGGCTCATGGATGGAGAAGACTTGATGGTTCAGGTCATCCAGCAGGGCGCGGGCGTTGGTGCACCAGGTTTCGGTGCAGTCCATGGGCATTTCCGCGGCTTCGTCCACGGTCTGTTCCATCTTCTGCATGGAGGCGAAGAGGTTCTCCATGTAGATATGCCATGCGTTGTCGATAGGGGCCTCTACTCCGCCCTTGATTGCATCGTCGAGTTTGCTCATTGCTGTCGCCTTTTCCTCACCTTTTCTCGGGCAAAACGTGGAAGCTTGGAAGACCCAGGAGCATGCCGCCGGGCATTTTCCGGATCGCCGCTAACAAGAACGAGTAAAGTTAAGGATCGATCCCTGTAATGGCCAGCTCCGGCCCACTCTTTTTTTCCTTTTGACCAGTTCAGCCCCAGAGCACAAAGGCCATCTGGACGGCTGGGGACCGGGCTCGTTTTCCTCCCCCACCGGCTACCGTATCTTTTCCCATTGTATTGCCCGCGACTCGGGTAACCGGCAATCCACCTTCGGGAACGGACTGACTCCGTTCCATCCCCTCTTTGACCGGACAAGCCATGAAGACCATCATCGAGCCCTTCAAAATCAAGGTGGTTGAGCCGATCCGAATGACGACCCGGGCGGAGCGTCTGGCTTACCTCGGGGATGCCGGATACAACGTCTTCAAGCTCAAGAGCGAAGACGTGCTGCTGGACCTCCTCACGGACTCGGGGACCTCTGCCATGAGCGCCCAGCAATGGGCGGGGGTCATGCGGGGGGACGAGTCCTATGCAGGGAGCCCATCCTTCTTTCGGTTTGAAAGCTCGGTGAAGGAGATCTTCGGTTTCGAACAGGTGATCCCCACCCACCAGGGCCGGGCTGCCGAGCGGATCCTCTTCTCGACAGTGTGCAAACCAGGGGATGTGGTTCCCAACAACACCCATTTCGATACCACCCGAGCCAACTGTGAGGCCACGGGTGCCAAAGCCATCAACCTCCCGATTCAGGAAGGGTTGATCCCTTCCATGGACCACCCGTTCAAGGGCAACATGGACGTGGTCCGGCTCGAGAGCCTGATCCAGGAGGTGGGGGTTTCGGCGATCCCCATCTGCATGTTGACGGTGACCAACAACACCGGAGGTGGGCAGCCCGTCTCCATGGCCAACATCAAGGCTGTCGCGGAGGTCTGTGGACGGAATGGGATCCCTCTCTACCTCGATGCGTGTCGTTTCGCCGAGAACGCCTATTTCATCAAACTCCGGGAGGAGGGGTACGAGAACAAATCGGTAAGGGAGATCGTGAAAGAGATGTTCTCCTACACAGACGGGTGCACGATGTCGGCCAAAAAGGACGGCCTGGCCAACATCGGGGGATTCCTTGCCACGAACGACGCCAATCTGGCACAGAAGGAACGGGACCTTCTGATTCTCACCGAGGGGTTTCCCACCTATGGAGGGCTTTCTGGCCGAGATCTCGAAGCGATTGCCGTGGGGCTGGAGGAGGTTCTTCACGAGGATTACCTGGAGTACCGGTTGGCGACGGTCCGTTACCTCGGTGAGCACATCTCTAGGGCCGGGGTCCCAATTGTCCAACCCCCGGGTGGTCACGCGGTTTATATCGATGCCGCCGCCTTCCTTCCCCATGTTCCGCCCGTGGAGTTGCCCGGTCAGTCTGTCGTAGCCGAGCTCTACGTGGAAGGGGGGATTCGGGGAGTCGAAGTGGGCACCGTCATGTTCGGGCGGCTCAATCAGGAGACCGGGGAGGAGGAGCCCGCGGCAATGGAGCTGGTCAGGTTGGCCATGCCCCGGCGGGTTTACACCCAGAGTCACGTGGACTTCATGGTGGAGGCCATCGTGGAGGTCTGGACCCGGCGTTTGGCCATTGGAGGCTTCCGGTTCCGTTATCAAGCCCCGGTACTGCGTCACTTCACAGCCGAGTTCGATCCGCTCTACGAGGTGGGAGGCGGATGAGCGTAACACGGATCTTGAAGAGAGGCTTCCAGGAACCCGTTCATGCCCCGAGTTTATTAGACCTTTGGAAGCCGACCCGACCCCTACTAGATCAGCGTTGAAATCCATGCTGCCATCGTTCCGAGGGGCCCTTCTTTGGGGCCTTTGTTTCGCCCTCCTGCCTCAGGCAGGGGTATCTGGCCAGGACGTGGAGCTCCTGGGAAAACTCCACGGGACCCGACCCCCTCAGGGCTACTATGAAATGATGGCCCGGGACCCGGGGGCCTACCAGTACCAGCGGGCCCTGATCCGAAAGGGTCTGGGGCTCCGAGAAATGCCCCCGATTCGGGCAGAGGGAAGAGCCCTCTCCACCATCTTCTCTCCCTCCTTCGTTGGCGCCCTGTCTTCTCCGGAGGCGCGGGCCCCCATGGTGGGTGATTTCAAGTTTCCTCTCATACTGGGGTTGTTCAGCGATTCCCAGGAACCCCAGGCCATCTACTCGGCCGCCAGCGTCCAGAACGAGTTTTTCGACGGGCCCCAGGCAGCCCCGGGGGCCGTGGCGACCGTTCCGGAGTTCTATGCGGAGCTTTCGGGTGGCTTGGTGAATCTCTCCGGGATCACCTACGACTGGCAGCGGACCTCCCTCACCCAGGCCACGGTTACGGCTGGGAATTCGGGGTTGGGGAGCGGCGCCAGAACCGGGGAGTTCATCGCCCAGATCATTCAGCGCCTCGATGACGGGACGCTTGATTGGGGTCAGTTCGACAATGACGGACCGGACGGCCTCCCGAACTCGGGAGACGATGACGGTTATGTGGACGTTCTCATCGTTGCCCATCCGACGCCAGGCGGAGAGTGTGGGACGGCCGGCCGGGAGAACCGGATCTGGTCCCACAGGTGGAACCTCTATTCTTCGGCCTTTTTCGAGGGTGGAAGCTGGGCCTCACCGGTCCTGGAGAACCTGGGGTACGTGACGGCGACTCCGGCCGCCCCAGGCGGAGACGCGGACTTCATCCGGATTTTGGATTACACCATCCAACCCGTCACCAACTGTAGCTTTTCCGCCCCCAACACCATCGGCGTTTTTGCCCATGAATTGGGGCACGGCTTCGGACTTCCGGATCTGTATGGGGTGAACGCCGACCACAACGGCATCGGGAACTGGGGGCTCATGGGCACGGGCTCCTGGGGGTGCAACGGCTCCAGTCCGGAACTCCCCTGTCATATGATGGCCTGGAGCAAGTCGGTGTTGGGGTGGGTCCAGGTGGAAACGCTCCCGCCGGGTACCGACCTCGACTCCGTGATTCTCCCGCCGGTGGAGGTGGGAAAGAAGGTCTACCGTATCGACTCCGGCGACGGATCCGGAGAGTACATCCTCCTGGAGAACCGTCAGGAGATCGGGTTCGACGAGAACCTTTTGTCCCCGGGGCTCCTGGTGTGGCACATCGATCCCGTCACCATCACTCAGAGGTGGCCGACGAATTCCATCAACTCCGACGGCGATCGGCTGGGGGTTTGGCTCCGTGAAGCTGATGGGTCGAACGATCTGGCCTCCCCCGGTGGGGGGCGGGGGGGGGCTGGGGACCCGTTCCCCGGCGCTCTCGGTCGCACGGAGTTCCATGCCGGCACCCGGCCGTCTTCTTGGACCCACGATGGCGCGGCCATGGGGGTCACACTTCTGGACATCCAGGAGGTGGGACAGGACATGACCTTCCGTGCGGTCACCGGATACCAGCCGCTTACCATGCGGACCCTGGGGTCGCCCACGGGACGAGGCCTGGTTTCTGTGGATGGTGTTTCGTCGGAAGCAGCGGAGTGGATCTTCGACTCAGCCCCATTCCAAGAGCACACCATCACCGCTGCCCCGGGCGAGGTGTTCGACACCGGCCTTCGGACCGGGTTCTTGGGTTGGGAGGATGGAGCGCCAAGAGTGCGGGAATATGAGACCGGTCTTTCCGGCGAGGTTTTTACGGCTACGTACGGGGGGCGAGAGGTTCTACTGGACATCACCCTCACGGGCCCGGTGGAGGGCCTGTCCCCGGGGAGGATCCAATTCACTCCGGGCGATGAGGAGGGGTGGGTTCCTGAAGGGGAGACCATTTCCCTCCTGGCGGAGCCTCGGACCGGGTTTGGGTTCCTGGAATGGTCTGGCCTGCTGGCCGGTCAGCCGAATCCCACTACTTTGACGGCCGACACGCCCCTTCAGGCTGGGGCCCTTTTCGAACTCACGTATACGACAGCCTCCAACCCGCCTTCTTTCGAGATCCAGGCAGCCACGACCCAGTTTCTGGCCCTCACCGTCGAGAATGCGAATCCTCCGGTAACCTGGACTCTCATATCTGGGACACTCCCGGAGGGGCTCTTTCTCGATGGAATTGGACGGCTGAGTGGGGCACCCATGGTGCTGGGGACCTTCCCTCTCGTCTTCAACGCCCGGGATGCCATCGGGTTGCAGGCGGACCTCTCCCTGGATCTCGTGGTGGTGGATCCTGAGATTTCAGTCGAGCGGCTTGCTTCCCCGTTCCTTCTTTCTGGAGCCGATCTGGATTTCAACCAGAAGACCTATCTGGATCGGGAGGGGAACCGAAACGGAGCTTACGACCTGGGTGACTTCCGGGCCTTCTTCCTTCGCAATCCCGATCTTCCACGCACAGGGGACCTCCGGGAGATCCTGGAGATTCTCATCCCCATGGGAGATCTCAGGGGCGGATCAGGGGGCGGTTCCGGTGAGAAGGAGGTGATCCGATGAGGCGCCTGGCAGCGTTGGTCCTGACCCTGGGGTTCTTGAGCGCTTGTGACTCGGGGCCCAGCGGCCCGGGCGATTTGAATGGGACTGTGGAAACTCCTGGCCCAGTCCTGGGAGGTGCGGTCCTGGAGGTAGTGGGGAAGGGCATCACCGGCTTCTCCGGTTCCGGGAGCACCCACGCTTTCTTTTCCCCCACGGGAGTGGACCACACCTATCGGGTGGTTCTCATCGCCGAGGTCCCCGGCCCCATTCAGTTCCGGGTCTCAGTCCAGAACGTCGGGGCCAAGAAACCTGCCGCGTCGGTGGTGAATATTGTGAGCGGTGGGGACGTTCCACTCCCGGCCACGTCAGACTACCGAGTCCGCTTTTCCAAGAACTGACCCCGGGGCGGACGAAGCTCCTCGCGGGGGTCCCTAGAACCAGATGGGATCCAGAGTTCCCTCTGTAGGGGTTCCGTAGAAGGCAGCCTCAGCCGGGACCCGGATCTGACCCTCCATGGCGGTAAGATAGGAGAATTCTCCTATCCAACCCCCTAATGTTTGAAGGACCAAACCCACCTCGTCCAACCCGTAGATCCTCACCCCATGGTCAGCGCCGGCCTGGACGACCTTGAGGGCGTCGGCCTGACCCGTCAGCTCCACCGCACCGGCCGTCCAGGGGTCTACCTCCCCATAGATATAGATGATCTCGTCTCCGGCGCTGGCGGCCCACTGGAGGATGTCGGGTATGGTCTCGTACCGGTATTCAAACGCCAGATCAGAGGGAAAGTCATAGCTCTCCCTGACGTCCACCCCAGGTTCTTCCAGCAGATCCATGAGATGATAGGGCTCGAACCGAGGCCCGCCAGTCTCGGTCAGAACCTGGTAGACGTAAGCCTTGAAGTAGTCCCGGTAGACGTCGGACCGGAATTGGAGGCGGACCACGGCGGCCAGGTGCTCGATGATCTGCGTCGGAGGAGTCGTGGGCCCCGGGATCTGGTTGATGCTGAAATTGTGGCGTTGAAAAAAATTCCACTCATAGGAGACCACCGATCCCTCGAAACCCCATGCCGCGGGCAGGGAATAGGTATATCCGTTCTCTCCGAACCAGGCTTGGTAGAAAGGAACCAACTCATCCTTCCGCTCCAACAACATCCGTTGGAAGGCGTAGATGGCTGATCGCTCCTCGGGAGTGCCCCGGGACCGAAGATACGGCTCGAATCGTTCGTCCTCTGGGGAGAGGAGGAATGGGGCTACATAGGCCACGGTGGCGTCTACGTCATGAGGAAAAAAGCGTCGGTGGAACACGGCGGTCTTCCCGCCCTTGCTGGCCCCGGTGCTCACCCAGGTTGCGTCGTAAACCTCCTTGAATACTTCCACGATCCGATGGTGATCCTGGGCCGCCTGCCAGATGTCCAGATACTGCCAGTCCGGGTTTGCGGGCCGAGCATCCGGGAAATACCGGTGGGTAACACTCAGGCAGTTGGCCTGGAGAATCCCGGCCAATTCCTGCCCCGATTGGGGGGTGGTGCCGTAGCCGGAAGGAGCGAAGACCATTGTGACAGAATCGGCGATGTGGGAGAGGTAGGCTCGTTGTGTAAAGCTCGGCCCGTTGGGCCGGTTATGATCCACGGGTTGCCGGATGTCCAACTGAAAGGCACGGGGGTAGCCGTAGTACGCCTGGATTTCCACCGCCGAGACTCCGGGGAGGGCATTCAGGCGTTGGAGAATATCTCCCCTGTCCCATGGATCAGGGCCGGTCGCATCGCCGCAACCCTGCAGAAAAAACCCGAGAATGAGGGCCAAGACCAGGGCGGGAATGTCGTGGGGCCGGGTTCGTCGGAAAGCCTTCCGGGGTGTCGGGGTTTCCTGGGTCCAACGACGGTTCATGAATCCCTCCCAATGGTCCGTGTCCGTTGAGCTGTCTATTCATACGGGACAGGGACCAGGGCATGTCGAGCCCCCCTGCCGGTCCCCCCCTTTTTGCTGCTTCCCGTCCATTTGTTCTCCAATCGTGATTTTTTTCCCTCTTGCCGAGGGAGTTGCTTTCAAGCCAAGTTTTCCCTTGCCACTCCGGGGACGGGAACCCCCTCGGCGGTGTGTGTCGGAGGGATTCGGCGGGTCCATGAGAAGACGGGCTTCCACGCCCGGGAAAAATGGATGACGATGAAAGCCTCGAAACACCCGGAGGCCGCGTTTCTGGCCACCATGACGGCCAGCGCCACCCACGAGGTTCGCAATGTCCTGGCCATCATCAAGGAATCGGCGGGCCTCGTGGAGGATATGGTCCATGTCTTTGCGAAACGTGGATCCCTCGACAAGGAGAAGGTCTTTCGGGCGGTTGACCGAATCGACTCCCAGGTCCGAAGGGGGGCCGACCTCCTCACCAACCTGAACCGACTCTCACACACCCTGGACTCGGACTTGGCCACCGTGGATTTGAAGTCCGAGGTGGAGCAGGTAGCCTTTTTGAGTCAGCGGTTCGCCCGGAAACGAGGCCACCGAATCCTGGCCTCACCTGGGGATGTGGAGGCCGTTACCCTGATCCATCCCCTCCATCTCCACATGGCGTTGTTTGCGGCCATGGAATGTTGTATGGAAGAGCTCCCTGATGGCGCTGCCATCGACCTCTCCGTGGGAGTCCAGGATGGGCACCCCTATGTGGACTTCCAGGGTGTCGCATCGGACGGAAGGGTTCTTGCAGGGCCTTCGGACGGTGAGGCCTGGGCCTGCGCCAGGAAGTGGACGGACTCCCTGGGTGCCGAATTGGAGCGGTCCAGAACCGGATTCGGAATCCGAATCATCTTCCCATCCGCAACCGGGGCCTGATGGCCCCCGGCAGAAAACACGGGACTGAGACTTCATGAGCAAGATTCGCGTACTCCTCGTCGACGACGAGGAAGATTATGTGAAGGCGATGGCAGAGCGCATGGATATGCGTGATCTGCAGAGTGAAGTGGCCTTGAGCGGCGAGGAGGCCCTGGCGGTTCTGGAGGATGATCCACCCGATGTCATTGTCCTCGATCTGAGGATGCCCGGCATGCAGGGGATGGAGGTGCTGGAGCGAGTCCGAAAGGAACATCCCCATATTCAGGTCATCATTCTCACTGGTCATGGCGGAGAGAAGGAGGAGGTGGAGGCTCGGCGCCTGGGTGC
>CBDUAX010000163.1:0-8833 GCA_965365235.1 uncultured bacterium | reverse complement strand
AAGCAACCGCATCCACCGAGGGAAGCAGCGGCACCAATCTCTTCATCTCGAGCCTCTACATCATCCAAAGCACTCAGAGCTTGGATGGGGATGTACCCCTTGTAGCGAACAAGGCGGGGTTCCTGAGGGGCTTTGCGCTGGCGTCCGGGGAGAATGATCTGCAACCCGACGTGCGGGTGCGTTTCTATCACGATGGGAGTTTGGTCCACACAGAGACCGTTTCCGCTCCGGGGGCCTCCGTCCCCACCTCCGTCTCCGAGTCCAGCCTGGCGTATTCCTGGAATGTCGAGGTGTCGAAGTCCCTCATCGTGCCGGGGCTTTCCATCCTGGCCGACGTGGATCCCGGGAATGCGGTGGGGGAACCGGATGAGGGAGACAACCACTTCCCGGCATCCGGAACGCCTATGACCATGGATGTCCGGAATACCTCGAGCTTCCGCGTCACCTTCGTCCCAGTGCTCCAGAACGTAAACGGCCTGGTTGGGAACGTTTCGGCTGGAAACGCCGACGACTTCTTCGACGACGTTCTCGAGAGGCTTCCCATTGCCGACACCGACGCCAACATCCACGCCGAATACGCCACGGATGCCGAGGTGCTGGAGAATGACAACGCCAACGGGGCCTGGGGTACGGTGCTCAGCGAGGTCAACGCCCTCAGGGTTGCAGAAGGGAGCTCCCGGTCCTACTACGGCGTCGTGAAGACCGACTATACCAGTGGCGTCGCGGGAATGGGGTATCTGGGGTGGCCTGCCGCCGTGGGATGGGACCGCCTACCCAGCGGTGCGGGTGTCGCCGCCCACGAGTGGGGACACAACTGGAATCGACGTCATGCCCCTGGATGCGGCGCCGGGAGCCCGGACGAGAGCTATCCCTATGCCGATGGGAAGATCGGGCTCTGGGGCATGGACGTGGGGCCGAACTCGCTGAAGTCTCCGGCCACCTATTTCGACTTCATGAGCTACTGCGGTCCGGACTGGGTCAGTGACTACTCCTACGAGGCCATCCTGAACTATCGGGAGTCCGCAGGAGCGGTGGCGGTGTCGGGCGTGGCGGAGCCGTCCCTCCTGGTCTGGGGGCGGGTAGAGGATGGGGAGGTTTTTCTCGAGCCAGCCTTCGAGGTCGACACCCGGGCGACACTGCCAAGGCAACCGGGCCAATACCGGATGGAGGGCTTGGCCTCCACCGGGGCCTCCCTCTTCGCTTTGTCTTTCGACCTGTTACCGGTACCCGATGGGAAACCCGGTGAGGGGCACTTCGCCTTCGCCATCCCACTCGGTTCCTTCGAAATCTCCGACCTGGCTCGAATCCGGGTCAGGGGGAGCGGGGGACGATCGACCTTCCTCGAACCGACCCAGGGCCCTCAGAGGGTCGAGGGTGCTGGGCTGGAGGTTTTGCCCATACGAGGGGCTTCGGCAGAAGTGGTCTGGGAAGACGCCACCCATCCCATGGCGCTGGTCCGGGATGCAACAACGGGTGAGATTCTCTCCTTCGCCCGGGGCGGCATAGGGCGCTTCTCCGTGGCCTCGGAAGAGATCCTCATTACCCTCTCGGACGGACTGAGGAGCACTCGGCCGGTGCGGAGGAGAGTACGCTGAGCGGGAGAAGGCTCCGCTAGCGTGTACCGTTTCTGGAATCGACGGACAGCAAGAAGCCCCGGCTCGTGGCCGGGGCTTCTTGCTGCTTCCCATCTAACCAACTGAAAGGCCAAGGTTTGGGCCTTCAGCTTCCTTTCTTCGGACCGTTCACTACGGCGTCCCTCAAATTTTCCACGATCAGATCCACCTCGGCGGAGGTGACCTCGAAATGTGGGGTGAATCGGAGGGAGTTCTCCCCTCCGTGGATCACTCCCACCCCGTGGAGGCGCATGTACTCTTCAAGGCTGTCGGTACCGTACGCCTTATAGTCCGAGGTGAGTTCACAGGAGAACAACAAGCCTGTGCCCTGTACCTTGGTGATGGGTCCGTCCAGCTCGTCGGCCAACGCCTGGATTTTGTCCACGAACTCGTGGCCCCGTGCTACGATGTTGGCCCGAACCTGGTCGGTGACCATGCCCAGCACAGCAGTGCCTACGTCCATGGCCCGGGGATTGGCAGTCATGGTGTTCCCGTAGATGCCCTTCCGGTAGAGCTCGGCTGCCTTCGGGTTCATGGCCAGGATCGAGAGGGGATATTGGCCGGCGTTGAGGGCCTTGGAGTACGTCTCCAGGTCCGGCTCCGGGAGCCCTTCGAACCCGGGGTAGTCCACCACGGAGAGGTTTCCGGTGGCCCGGAGGCCCGCCTGAATGGAGTCCATGAGGAGGAGAGAACCGGCGGCCTGGGTCAACTCACGGGCGGCTGCGTAGAACTCCGGCGAGATGGCCAAGCCCGGGTCGCCCTCACCCATAACCGGTTCCATGAAGATGGCCTCGATGAATACGTTCTGGGCGTCAGCGTCTGCAAAGGCCTTCCGCAGGGCATCCACGTCGTTGGGCTCCACCGTGATGAGGTCCTCGACGCCGCGGAAGGTAGCCAGGTACTTCCGGTAGGAAGACCGGGTGGAGTCGGAGAACTGGGCCGGGCGCCCCGTTCGCCCGTGGAATCCACCCACCAACGAGAGTTTCTTTACGAGCTTTCCTTCATGCCGTCCCCCGGTGTCTGTCAAAAGCTTCGCATTGACGTCGGAGATTCGTGACGCCACTGAGACCGACTCGGACCCAGAGTTCATGGCAAGGAAGTGACCGAAGGGGCACCCGCCGGCCCTGTTTCGGCCGATCTCTCGCTTGAGGGCTTCGATGAGCCGATACTGGCTGAAGCTGGGGGTCATGACATTGGCCATAACCTGAGGACGCTTCATGGCCTCGATAACGGGGGTTGGGACATGGCCGAATCCCAACATGCCGTATCCGCCGTTGTCATGGAGAACGGCGCCTTTGGTCGTGACGATCCAGGGCCCCCGGGCCGCCAGCGACACGTAGGGGTTCACGGTGTCGTCGGCGTAAAAGTTTACCAAGCCGGCCTCGATGGCCTCAACCTGATCCGCCTCGTCCAAAGCCACCAGCTCCGGGAACTCTTCCTTCAGATGGTCCAACTGCTCCCGGGCAGCTTCCACGGCCTCCGCCAGCTCCGGATCCGTGGTCGTGAAACGGCAAATCGCCTCGTCGGAAAGACCTTCTGTACGGCGCTTTCCACCGGCGGAACGGATGTATTCTAGATGCTCGATGACACTCATGGCGGGACCTCTTGAGCAGTGGTAAACCAACCTGTGAATCAACCTGGTAACGGAGCCTAGATCAGGGGAGGGAGAAGGTCAAGGTGGGTCGGAGAGGGGAGGGTGGACCGCCCATTGGACAGCAGGCTGCCTCGGGAGGAATCGTGCTAGAATTTCCGCCCCTTTCCGAGTCAGGGCCGCCAGACCGGGGGCTCGCCGGTGTCGCGAAAGAGAGGCTTCCCGTACCCATCTCTTTCCTCACTGAAGTAGCAGATGGTCCTTGGGAGATACGTCTCGTGGTCTGGGAAGATCCGTGCGAATTCCTCTCTACAGGGGGCCCGAAAATCCTCCATAGAGAGGGAGGAGTCCTCGCTCAGAACAGCTTCCAGCAGTCGGTCGAAGAAATGTCCCCCCAAAAACTTGTCGTAGGCGATGCTGTTGAACTCGCTGCTCTCCATCCGATTGTAGGCCGTCAGAGCCGTGTTGGAGAGGCCCAGCGCCCGGCGCCGCCGCATGTCGATGGCGACGCTCAGGTCCCGATGGACGATCCGCTTTATGACCCCCGACCCATCGACTTCCAGGAGTACATTCTGGCCGTGGGGTTCCAGAACGAACCCGAAGGTCTGGAAGCACGCCACCCAGTGGCGGATGATGGGGAAGAGGATCTTCTCCAGAATGAGGGCTCTGGGTTCTTGGCTCCCCAGGAGTTCTCGGATCAGGGGCGGGCAACGGGGATCAAAAAAGTCCCTCCCGTAGAGGGCGAAGGCCGGGACAAGGGTGTTCGAATCCTTATCTCGGCCGGTTGTCGGGGATAGGGGGGAGTTGGTGGGCGGATCGAGGTCCGGGAACGGTGTCATCTCCCTTACCAGGTACCCCCAGTTTTCTGCTCTCGGCGATCCGGGGGTCAGGTCTTTGTGGGTTACGCCCAGGACCTCCCGGAGGAAAGCGAAGGACTCGGGTTCGGCGTGTTCGCCCCTTGGGCCTCTGGGAACCCCTTCGCCCGGGTGGTCCACCCCGGCCCGGATCTCGGCCCCTCCTTCCATCCTACGGACCGCCACCACCATCTCCCCGATCCCTGCCTCCAACTCCGCGGAAACCCTGATGGCCTGTTCCACAACCTCGTCCCGCATCTTTCGTCCATAGCGGGAAACACGGAAGGGGAAGTGGACCTTCAGGGCATGGGGTTGGCCCCTCCAGTCTCCGGTGTCCGGATCCACAACATAGAGGGTCCGGGTGGAGGAGCTGGGAGAGACGACGATTGGGTCTGTGGCCTGCCCCAGTTCCAGGGTCCTCTGGACATAGGGCTCCTTAGGATAGGCCGACAGCACCTGAGGATGAAGGCAGAAGCGTGCGTGGTCCCCCGGCAGGTACGCTCCCTCCACCCACCCGGAAGGGTCTGCCCGGTAAATGTTCACCTCCGTTCTGGGGAGTAGAAAGGTGGGGGCCTCGAACGCCGGATGGTCCGAGTCAGGGCGGTAACGGTCCAGAGCTTCGGAGTAGTCGGCATGCGGGCTGTACACACGGGTGCCCCCGTTTCGGTACCGCTCGAGGTAGGTGAGGGATGGACGCATAACCTCCCGCCGAAGTTGCCCCGACCGGGCAGGGGCCCAATCGGGGCGTGAGATATGCGGAACGATCGGCCGTTTTGTGGTCCGCAACAAGGGGGTAAGGTGGGTGGGGCCCCCCAGGTGCCGGGGGCCCCCACCCGGGGTCTATGCCGGGATGAGGTGAACCTCGGTGACCGGGAGGTCTTAGTAGTCTTTTCGCTTCACCGTCTGACGAGGCGTCACCCTTGGAATCCCCGGTCCGGACACATCGGGCATCGGAAGGGCGATACGTTCGAGTGAGGTGGCCTGACCTGGTGCCGGCCCGACCTCGGATTGGGCGCCTCCGGTGGTGCTGATGGAAAGGACGTAGTCACCCACCTCGTTGGAAAAGGCGCTGGTTGGACCCAGGAAGTAGAAGCCATCCTGACCTTCGCCTACCACATACTCCAACCGCGCGTTCAACCCGTTCCCGCCGTCGTCGTCGGCGTCCAGCGTCTCGTAGAGGCCGTCGTTGTTGAGAAAGAGCAGCTCGAGGAAGGGATCCAGAACATTCCAATCGGCAGAGGACATCTCGACGACCAGGGTCTCCCCAGCGTTCAGCCAGATCTCGATGAGATCCACATAGAACTCACCCTGGTCAGTACTCCAGAAACAGTCGTTGGTGGTGAGTTCCTGGACGGTCTCCAGGTTCTTCGAGACGGCCCAGGTCTCGCAACCCTCCATATCGTCGTCGATGGCCTGGGAAGAGAAGGTGTAGCCTCCAACACCCCCCGGCTCCGCCGCTACCCAGGGGAAGAAGGCCTTGGGTCCAGATCCATTCTCCAGGATGGTCTTGACCGCCAAGGTCCCTCCGTCCCCCTCATCCCCGGCTACACCGTCGGGATCCAGGAGGAGGAGGGTGGGTTGGTCGAAGTCCGAATCGATGGTGAAGAGGTAGGCACCGTAGGCATTGAGCGTGAAGGTGAAGACGTCGGTGAACCTGAGTTTGTTGAGGATCTGGAGCTCACAACTCTCTGACGTCAGAGTCCCGGAGGAGGACCCACCCAGCGTATGGCTCTTGAAATCGAGGCACGGATCGTAGGCTTCCGCTGAAACAGAGGCTGATGTGACCCCGGCTGCGGTAGCCGAGAGGGATTGGGTTCCATTGAAGGGCCCCAGCGTCCAGGTCGTGGACACTCTTCCATCGGAGCCTGTGGTCCCTTGGGCCGGATCCGCGGACCCGCCGTCGGAGGCTTCGAAGTTCACCGTCACCCCCTCTACACCATTGTTGAACTGGTCACGAACCACGAAGGTGGCGGGTTGGGAGAGGGCTTCCCCCGGGGTGAACTGCCCGGGGAAGGAGGTCACCGATTCCACCGATGCCGGACTGCCTGCCGCTGCCGTAGCCGTGAATTGGACCGAAGCGCCGCCGGAAGAGGCCGATAGGCCCTGGGCACCGGAGGTGGTTCCCAGGGTCCAGGTCGTAGAGGCCTTGCCCGTCTGGTCGGTGTTGGCCTGAGCCGGCGAAGCCGATCCTCCTCCGGAGGTAACGGAAAAGGACACCACCCCTCCGGCGAAGGGTTGTCCATTGGATCCGGTGACGGTGACCTGAACCAGGAGGGCTTGCCCCACGGTACCGGACAGGGACGTGCCACCCGGGGCGGTCATGGAGGAGGCCGTGACAGGGCCGGAGCCGTCACCGCCGCAACTTACTGTCAAAAGGAGCGTTGGGAGGGCCAGAAGAAGGGCCAGGATGGGGAGGCTCCGGAAGGTCATGATTCGCTCCGTGGTAGGGATCTCAGGAGGACCAGAAGCCAGCCCCCTCATCATTTTTGATAATGTCTTGGTGAGCGGGGAGTCAACTGTTTCCGCCTCGAGGGCACCAGTGCCTGGTACTCAAAGGTCCTTTGCTTGCGTCTCCGCCCGACCAAACCCTATCGTCGTCCGGAGGTAGCGGCGTTCCACCCCGGTTTTTCGCTTCTTCCCTTTGAGTGTCGGAGGACACCATGCGGCGATTCCGCACCCTTGCTCTTTTCGTCCTGGCTGCAAGTCTTGTCCCTTCATCTCCTTTGAAGGCACAGGCACCTATGAAGCTGGACCTCACCGCCTTCGCTGGCGCAGCCGTATTCCCTACAAACCTGGCGGATGTGCTTCTGGTTTGCGAGGGGATCCTCTGCGACCGCGTCCAGGACGTGGGAATGAAAGCCGGTGTCGCACTTGGCGCCCACGCTGGAGCCCGTTTCGGCGCCTGGTCCATTGAAGGGACTCTGGCCTTCGCCCCCTCCTCTTTCGAGGGCACCAGTACGCTTGGGCCCACGGTGAGCGTGGACACCAACCTTCTCCTTTATGGGGTGGATCTCCTCTACACCATCCCCTCGGACAACCCTCTCATGGAGGTTTTCCTCGCCACCGGAGTGGGGGCCAAAACCCACAGTCCCAGCGACGGGGAATCCCAGACCAACGCCATGGGGAATCTGGGCGTGGGCCTCCGTGTCTGGCTCAGCCCCACTTTGGCCCTTCGGTTCGAAGGCCGTGACTACATCTCCTCCTTCGAAGGCGAAGGGTCTTCCTCCCTTCAAAATGACCTGCTCTTTACGGTTGGGTTGAGTCTTTCGCCCGGTTGATCGGCGGAAGACCAGGGGGCCTTCGGGGACACCGGACAATTCCTAGCAGTTCAACGGAGGGGGAGTTCGGAGTCCCCCGGCGGCCCTTTCTATTCCTCCCGACATACCCCCCACCCTGTGGGGTACCGGACCACGCAGATCGGCTCGGTCTCGGCTTCGGCCAACGCCGGTGCCGTGGGTCCCGCTGCATCGCAGGGTCCCCGGAACACCCGGGTCCGAACCGCGGCCCGGGCCGGCCCACGTTCTTCATGGAGTTGCTCCACGGGTAGCGACTGAAGGAGCCGAAGGGGCGAGCTGTCGGGGCCGGGCAAGATCTCCTGGAGCACCGCGACGGACGTTCCCAGGACAAACTGACCGTCCGAGTCCCGGAACGGTTCCTGATCCTGGTTCAGAAAGGTGCTGGCGACACAAAGGCTGGCATCCCCGGGGCCCTCCGCCGCGACTTCCACATCCAGCACGAACTGGTCTTCGGAAAACCGGAAACTCTCCACCGATACGCTTCTGACCGTGAGCTCCGGAGGAGCTGTTTCGGCGGCGGGAGGGGTTTCGACGGTCGAGTCACCAGCCCCGGCTCCGGCGGAGGCGGTGTCTTGTGCCTCTACCCCTTGGCCACCCTCGACCTCAGCCGTTGGGCCCGGATCGGTCTGTACCCTTGAGGGGGGTGGTGGTTGTTCTTGGCCGAGATCCTCGGCGGGTGTTTCGGCCTCCATCTCGTTTCGAAGGGCCGCCAGCCTCGAGGCGGTCTCCTCCCGGATTCTCTGACACCGGGTGTCTCCTGCGGTGATGGCCAGGCAACGTCCGGCCAGAGTTGACGCCTGAGCCATTTGGCCGGCCTGGAAGGCGGATTCGGTTCGACGGCGGATGGAAACCCACTCCCCAACCCGTTCGCAAGCAGAATCCGAAGCATCCAGCTCCAGGCAGATGGGAAACCAACGCTCGGCATCTTGGGTGGTTCCCGCGTCCAGGGCGGCGACTGTCCGGGCCCTTACATCCGCCAGAACGGTATCGGAGAGGGCCAGGGCCCAGGGGTGCTCCGGCTCGGCGAGGGAGACCTGATGGATGAGGTCCAGAGCCTCCTCTGGCTGGCCGCCAAAGAGGGCCGTGCTGGCCTGCGTCAGGGTCACCCTGACTGCGGTAGGGGCGAACACCGACACCAGTTCGAGGGAAGCCTCCTGGGGAAGGAACAGAGCCGATTCGGGACCCTCCATCTCCTCTTCCCGGAACTCCCCATCTGGGTCCCGGAGGGTGATGGCCTGAAGGACCCATTCCTCCCCGAAGGCCCGAACGTCGTACCAGCCCGAAGCGAGGCGAACCGCCTGGTTGGACTCACAGGGTGAGCACCCGTCTTCCCCCCCGTCCAGGTGGAGGAAAGCGCCATGTACGGAGGTCAGGGTTCCATCTCCTCCAGACGCTCCCGCCGTCTGGGCCAGATGCCGAATCGAGCCCCGCCCTTCGGCCCGAATGGGGATAGCTCGGGCCGTCAGGGTCTGGGCCAGC
>CBDUAX010000162.1:0-8893 GCA_965365235.1 uncultured bacterium | reverse complement strand
GGTCTGTGGAGCTGATGTAGAGCTTGGATGCGTCCTCGGCCCATAGGGAATCGGGAACCGACCCATTGAAGGACGATTGCAGGGGCCGCTCAGGGAAGGTCACCCGTGCGTTGGAGACCAGGGAGGGACGGCCACCGGTTCCCTCTTCCGGAATGTCCAAGGTGATGATATGGATCCCTGGGAAGGGGATGATGGAGTCCCCTGGCAGGGCGTACGGGTACGAGTAGTGCACTGGTCGCTGCGGGGTCATGGAGAGGTAGTGGTGGTGTTCCACGTCCCGCTCGTCTTGCCTGGCCACCGCGAGGCGCCGCGAGTCCGGCGACCAGCGTACGGACGGGGTCCGGGGCGTCTCGTTCCTGACCTGGTTCGGCCTGGGATAGCCGAGGCCGTAGCTGTTGAACTCCTCACCGTCCGTTGTGATCTGGATGGAATCCCCCCCTCCTTTGGGCCTGACGTAGAGGTTGTGCTCAACCACGAAGGCTTCCCATCGCTCGTCTGGAGACTCCACATAGGGCACATCGCTGGGCAGCGTGTCACCCACCGTGCAGGCATACGCGGTGATGTCGCAGACGAAGCGCTTCTTCCGGGCTTTGAACTCGATGGAGCGGAGCTCGTCCACGAACTCGAAGTCATCGAAGGGGAGCTTTGTCCCCACGTATGCAGTGTCGTCGGCAACGGACATGGCCGCCGCAAGACGGTGGTGGTCGAACAACTGCCGGCGCGAGGGCCCACCCGGATCCACCACGATGAACTCGTGACCTTCCCCCAGGGTGTTTCGGTACCAGAAACGCCGCCCGTCCTCCAGCCAGTTCGGGGAGACCTGGTTTCCGGAGATCATACGGGACGCGTGCCAATTGAGAAAACGTTCTGCTTTGTTGTAGTCCACCTCCTGGCCGGGAAGTGCATGTGGGGTCAGGATGGCGGCGAGAATCAGGGCCGAAAGGGCCCGGTGAATATTGGACATGGTCATCTCCAGGGTGGAAGAGACCCGGGCCCCGTATGGCGACCAACCAGACGGTGGCCCGGTGGAATTCAAGGGCGAATGTAGGGGGAGGAGGGAGTGCTGACGAGAAGGTGGGAGGGACTCGGTCCTAGTCTCCCGTTCCGAGTAGGAGAGGGGACTCAGAGTCCAGGGGGACGGACCCTCTCCCGGGGCGAATCGTCTCGAGGACACTTCACTGCTGGTAGTACACCACCTCGCTGACCTGGGCCAGGATCTGGGCCAGGTCCTTCACGGATTGTTTTCGAGAGGAGCTCATTACACAAAGGACGTATGGACCCTCCCCTGCATAAACGATCCCGCACTCATGCAGCTGGTTTCCGTCCTCCGGATGGCCGGGGTCACGATGGATACCGAACTTGGAAGCGACGATGGTTTCGGGCGGAAGGGGAGCCCGGAGGCCATCCGGATACCTACCCCTGATCAGGAGCGAGAGGGCGTACTCAGAGGAGGGGCGAGAAAAAACCGTAGAGTTGTATAGAATGCGGAAGAGGGCCCCGTAGGCACGTGCGTTCATGACCGGCCGCCCATGGTCAATAATCTTCGGTACACCGACACGGGCCATGAAGTCGTCGATCTCGGCCGGATCGACGTCGGTGAGGACCAGGTCTTTCGCATGGTTGTCGGAGTACACGATCATCCGCTCGAGAAGCTCTTCGTACGTATAGGAGCGCCCGGGCTCCATTCGTTCCTCGGGCGGCCGATCAGCCAGATTGTCGGGGCTCGGCATCGCGTCCGGCCCCGGATAGAGAAGCCTCTCGCCTCGGAGTCCCGGGTCGGATTCCATCCTGGCCAGAGCGTGGAAGAGGATCGCGACCTTCATCAGGGAGGCCGGCTGGAAGGGCATCCGCTCATCGATTCCCATCCAGGGGCCGTTGAGAAGGTCCCGTGCGTAGACGGACACTCGGAGCGTGGTGTCTGCGGCCTGCAAGTCCTCTAGATGGGACAAGATATGCCCCCGGGCCCTTCGAAGCCTGGGGTCATAGTCCTGTTCGCCGATACACTCCAGAAAGGGGTTGGTGAGCTGGGAGAACCCGATGCGGGCGTGTTCGAGTTCTCCGGGCCGGTACGGGGGAGGGATCGAACCTTCCACTCTGCCCACCGAGGTGAATCTCCCCAGGCCGATGCCCACGATCAGCAAGACAAACGCCATGACGACGGAACGGGAATCCAAGCGCATGAAGGGTCAATCCGTTTGAGATCGTATTCCTCTGAACCAGACCATTCTCCTAGAAGAGACACCCTGGGGAGGCGGGTGTGTTGACGGTCGAGGGAATACCGAATCCTAAGCTCCAGCCATCATGAAGGGAGGGATCCATCAGCGGGCGGTGAGCCCGCCGCCGACGGGAAGCCTTGATGGATCGGAGTTTCGAGGGAAGCTTCCTGGTATGGCAACCTTGAAACCGATTGTCAGGATATGGGCCCGATCTTCGGCCCTCGTTCTTCCAGCGCTGATGGGACTCCAGGCATGCACCCTGGCCGGTGGCCGGCCGCCTCCCTCACCCACCCCCACGGATGCGCCGGAGGCCTGGACTCAGACTGGGATCGCCTCCTGGTACGGGGAGCCCTTTCATGGCCGAACCACGGCATCGGGTGAGAGGTACGACATGAACCAGCTCACCTGCGCCCACAAGACCTTGCCCTTCGGGACCCGCCTCCGGGTCCAGAACCTGGACAACGGCCGTTCCATCACACTCCGGGTTACGGACCGGGGGCCTTTTGTGGAAGGGAGAATCGTGGATGTCTCCCGAAAGGCCGCTCAGGAACTCGGCATGATCGGACCCGGGACAGCCCGGGTTCGGATCACCGTGCTGCCCAACGGTCAAGACTGAAGAGAGGAAGCTCCCCCGAGGGGCTACGGGTCGTTTTTCTCTTCCCTGGCCAAGCGAAGCATGAGGATCGCCGCTCGCTTCGCCGACAGCTTGAGGGAGGTGAGATCCAGCGTCTCCTCAGGGCTGTGCGCCCCACTTCCGTAGGGACCCATCCCCGACAACCCCGGCGTGTACGGGGCCACGAATGAGATGTCTGCGGCACCCCGGGCCCCGGGATCCAGAGCCTCCATGGGTCCGTTCCCCAGATCCTGGTTCACCCGACTCAACTTTTCCAGGAGTGCGTAGTTCTCCGGCCCCGGCGCCATGGCCGGATATCCATCCGAAAAGGTGATACTGGCAGAGGTGTGCGGCAGATGCCGGGCCACCACCTTCCGCATGCCATCCCGAGTGCGTTCCAGCTGCTCGTCGGAGATGGTGCGGATGCCCCCCCGAACCAGTGCAGTCTGAGGGATGACGTTGGTCTTTCCGAAGGCGGTACCCCGTTTCTGAGCCTCATCGAATTCCACATCGGTCCCGCCCAGGATCACGCCGGCGTTGAAGGTCAGAAGCTCCTCCCCCCGGACCTCCTCATAGAACCCGCTCAGGATCCGGGCCGCTTCGAAAATGGCCCCTGCGCCGTACTCCTCGTTGAAAATCCTGGATGAGTGGCCCATGGAGCCCTCCACCTTCAGCGTCCAACCCGAAGAGCTTCTCCGGGCGACGGTGGCGTACTCCACCTCCCCTATACGCCGGCCGCTTTCGAAACCCAGGGCAAGGTCGGACCACTGGCCGGCCTCGATGAGATCTTTCCTGGAGACCGAAAGGGGTCTGCCTGGGGATTCCTCCTCACCGGTGAGGGCAACGACGATGGAGATCTCGTCCAGAACGCCGGCGTGGGACAGGGCCTTCAGCGCATAGAGGAGGGCCACGTCCCCGCTCTTCATGTCGTTGACCCCGGGGCCGTAGGCCGTGTCCCCAGAGCGCCGGAAGCGTTGGAATGGGCTGTCTTCCTCGAAGACCGTGTCGATGTGTCCGATCAAGAGGATCTTGGGGCCGGTCCCGTTCCCCATCCGCGTTCCGAAGAGCTGACCCGCCCGATCCGTCTCGGGCGGGAACTCGACCCATCGGGTCTCGAAGCCCAGTGCGTCCAGCTCCTCTCTGAAGACCCGCCCGACTTCCCTGACACCATCATGGTTCATGGTGCCGGAGTTGATGTTCACCACCCGCTCGAGGAAGGCGATAGCCTCTGCCTCCCGGTCGTCCAGGTACTGAGCCATGCCTTTTTCGACCTCACCCAACCCCTGCCCAGAGGCCGATGCCATCGTTCCTGAAAGACCGAGGAGGAAGAAAGCGCCTAGAAAAAGCCAGAGTCTCCGGTGTTTCATCGTTGGTCCCTTCGGGGGCTGGTCTGGAGGATCCTGATGGAGATCTCCCGAAGCTATTCCACGGGCCGGAGAAGGGAAACGCCCCCGGTGGGGATCACCAGGTTGCCGGGGTGGGAGGTAGCTCCCTAAGCCCCGCCGCCTCTGCCAGATCGGGAATTCCGAACCCGTGGACAAAGAGCGGATCGGGCCGACCGTTCGTCCGATAGTAGTCCCCGGATCGGCGCAAGGCGGTTTTCAGCTCTGAAGGGGTCCAGTCGGGCTTGGCCTGCAAAAGGCAAGCGACGGCCCCGGCCAGGAGGGGCGTGGCCAGGGAGGTTCCGTTGGAGGTGGTGTAACGGCCCGGATCATAGGGCGAAACCGAGTAGGTGTTCCGACCCCAGGCCAGGAGTTCCGGCTTGAACGTCCCCTCAACCAACAACCCATCAGAGCTGAACTGGGCCACTTCTCCGTCGGCCCCGACCGCGCCCACGGTGATGACCCCGGGCGCGCCTGCAGGGGGCAAGAGGTTATGGGATAGCGGGTCGTCGTCATGACCGGCGTTTCCCCCGCCCTGAAACCCCAACACTCCGTTCTCGATGGCCAGGTTCCAGGCCTTGGCCATGACGGAGGTTCGGCCGTCCACCTGTGAAGGGTCGTAGCCGGTATAGAGAACCACGGAGGAGGTGACCAGATCGGCTCCGTGGGATTCGGCGTATTCCAGCGCCGCGGCGAACCACTTCTCCTCCAGGAAGTACTCCGTGGCGGCGTCCTCGGCTTTCAGGAGGAGGAACTCGGCATCGGGCGCCGAGCCCACCATCTCCCCGGGCCGGTTGGCGGCCATGGTGCCCAGGATGACGGTGCCGTGCTCGTGCTGGTCGGGGTAGTCCCCTGGCTCCGGGGTCACCACGCCGTCGTTGTCCACGAAGTCCCATTGGCCCACGACTTCGATGGGGTTCCGGGGATCGGTGAAGGCCCGATGGTCCAGAAGGAAGCCCGTGTCGATGACGGCGATGCGCACGCCGTCTCCGGTGTACCCCGCCTCATGGAGGGGCACCAGGCCGAGTTGCGCCACCTGGGGCCCCGACCACCCGTAGACCGGATCGGTGCCGGGCCCGGGCTTTCCCTGAATGTCCGGATCGACGGGAATTCGACCCTGCCTCTCTCCCTTGGGCACGTGGGGGTGAATGTCCGTCACCTCCGCCACGAAAGGGAAATCTTCGATGGCCACCAGCTGGTCCCGGGTGGCAAGGACGGACACTCCGTTCAGCCAACGGCTTTGGATCTTCAGGTCAGCCCCGGTTCCGGCGACCGATTCCAGGTAGGAGGGCTCCAGCGGAAGGTCGAGTTCGTCGAATAGGCCAGGTCTGGTCCGGTGCTGTCTCCGCCGCTCAAGGGCGCGAGGGTGGAAGGTGGCTTCCAGAGCCACGTAGGCCGCATCGAGCTCCTCTTTCGTTCGGATCCCTTTGTCCTCGAAGGAGACCCAGGCGTCCACGACCCGGCTCGCCGGGGCAGCCCTCCCCGGCCCGGCCCTCTGTGCCGATCCCTGGACCGGTCCAAGACACACCAACGTTCCAAGCACTACCCAAAGGATCTTCATAACCTCTTCCATCCGGGGATTTGCCTTTGGCCACGGGAACGACCGGGCCGAAAAGAAACCACCAGGCCCTGGCAGTCGGCCGCCCATCCACTGGGAGCCCGGCCTTCCAGGTCGAACCGGGGGTCCCACGAACCTTTTGATACCTCGTCGGCCCGGTTCGTTGCTGCAACCGGCGATCAAAAAAAACGCCTCCGACTTCCCTCTCTCCTAGACATCCGACAGGAAGCAACCTTATCTTCTTGTAGAACGTCTAGGAGAAAAGGGGGGCGGTTGGCCGGGCCTCCTGAGACAAAAGCGGGTCGGGACAGGTCTACGGATCAGATCCGGTTTCGACCGCAGCGCAACGCAACGGGACCATGGACCCATGACCGACCGCCAAGCCGATCTTCTGCAAGGAACCCTGGACCTTCTCATTCTCAAGACGCTGGCGCTGGGGCCCCACCATGGGTGGGGCGTTTCCCAACGGATCCAGCAGATGTCCAGAGAAACACTCCAGGTGAACCAGGGCTCCCTCTATCCGGCCCTCCACCGTCTGGAGCAAAAGGGCTGGATCGCCTCGGAGTGGGGGACCAGTGAGAACAACCGGAGGGCGAAGTTCTACGACCTGACTCGCCGGGGACGAGCCCAACTCAAGGCCGAAGAAGCCCAGTGGCGGAAGTTCTCCGAGGCGGTGGACTGGATTCTGGAGACCCGGGCATGAGGCGCCTGGGACTCTGGGCCCGGGCCTTGTTCCGCCCGTCGGTGGCGGAGCAGGAGTTGGAGGAAGAGTTCAGGCATCACCTCGAGTTGGAAATCGAGATGAACGTCCGAAAGGGGATGAGCCCCCGGGCAGCCCGCCTGAAGGCCCTCGCCGACTTCGGCGGTGTCGAGCGCTTCAAGGAACAGACCAGGGAAGTCAGGAGAACCCGGGGATTGGAGGATCTCCTGGCCGATCTTCGCCACACCTTCCGGGGCCTCGGCAAAACTCCGGGGTTCACCACCATCACCGTCTTGACTCTCGCCATCGGAATCGGTGCAAACACAGCCATCTTTTCGGTGGTGAGCGGGGTCCTTCTGAAGCCCCTTCCATTCTCCGAAGCGGAGAATCTCGTCTACATCAACAGCTACTTCGCGCCGGAAAGCGGCTATGACTTTGCGGACTATCCGGTCGGTTCTCCGGAGTACTTCGACTACAAGAACCAGAGCCGGAGCGTGGAGGAGGTTGCTGCCGTCTCCACCGAGTTGATCACCCTCACGGAAGGGGACGGAGATCCTGAGGTGATCGCCGCCGGGTGGGTCTCGCCCAGCATGTTCACGGTGCTTCGGACACCCCCCTTTCTGGGACGAACGCTCATCGAAGAGGACGGGGGCCCCGACCCGGCCCGGGTGGTGGTATTGAGCTACGACCTCTGGCAGCGGCGGTTCGGTGGCGACTCCACGGTGGTAGGCCGGCAGATCGCTCTCGGCATGGAGCTGTCCCAGGAGCCGGTGGTGGCCGAGGTCGTGGGCGTGATGCCGTACGGTTTCACCTATCCCCGACGAGAGATCCAACTCTGGGGCCCTCTCCCCCTCGATCCAGCCAGAAGCTGGAGGGGTGGACACTGGTTCGACATGATCGGACGCCTGAGCGCTGGGGTATCGCTGGAGCAGGCCCAGGCCGAAATGGGCACCCTCATGGGCCAGTGGGAAACCACCTACCCGGACCACCATGTGGGCCATGGCCTCCAGATGAGGTCACTCCTGGAGGAGGAGGTCGGTGAGTCCCGGACCCTCCTCCTCCTTCTCATGGGGTCCGTGGGGTTCGTCCTCCTCATTGCCTGTGCCAACGTGGCCAGCCTCCTGTTGGCCCGGGCCGAGGGGCGAAGGCGTGAGGTTGCTGTCCGGAGCGCCCTTGGGGCAGGCAGGGGAAGACTACTCAGGCAGCTCCTGACCGAGAGCCTGGTTCTGGCCGGCACCGGTGGGGCGCTGGCGCTCCTCCTTGCATGGGGTGGTGTGCGAGGGCTTCTGGCGTTGGAGGCTGGGGCCATACCCCGGGTCGAGGAGATCGGGCTCAACCCGTCGGTTCTGGCCTTCACGGCTGCCGTGGTCCTCCTCACGACGCTCCTCTTCGGCCTGGCGCCGGCGATGCGGGAGTCTGGTGCTGAAGCGGCCGAAACCCTACGGGACGCGGGCCGGAGGGCGACGGCCTCTGCAGCCCGGGTACGATTCCGGAAGGGGTTGGTGGTTTTCGAGGTGGCCCTGGGTGTTCTCCTGGTGGTAGGGGCGGGGCTGTTGATCCGTAGTTTCCAGGCTCTTCTGGAGGAGGACCCCGGCTTTCCCACCGAGGATCTTTTCTTCGCTCGAATGAGCCTCCCCGGCGGGGACTACAGCCCCGAGGAGGCTGTGGTCTTCTACGATCAACTCCTGGAGAGAACCCGAGCCCTGCCCATGGTCGAGGACGCGACCCTGCTCTCCCGGCCCCCTCTCCTATGGAGGGACCAGGGCGGGCGAATGCATATCGAAGGTCGGCCGGTGGCTCCCACGGCTCCCATGTGCTGCATGGTCGATGCGGTATCGGTGGGGGATGGGTTCTTTACCGCCATGGGCGTCCCGCTCCTCAGCGGTCGGTTGCCGGGCGCGGCGGATCATGACCTCGATGCTCCATCCGTGGCCTGGGTGGACCGAGCCGCTGCAGACCGCTGGTGGCCCGGCGAAGACCCCGTGGGTCAAAGGGTGCGGTTCGGATCGGAAGAAGCGCCCTGGAGCACGGTAGTCGGGGTAGTCGGGAATATCACCTTCGATGGACCCGGAGAGAGCTGGCCCCACTATTTCCAACCCCACAACCCGACCGCCCGGACGCACCCATTCATCACACTCTCCTCGTATCTCACCGTGCGGACGACACCAGATGCCCGGGAGATCGGCGCATCGATCCGGGCCGTGGTTCGGGAGATCGATCCTGGGCTGGCCCTGGCCGGGAGCTACTCCATGGGCGAGATCCTGGACCAGGCTGTGGCCCGGCCCCGATTCGTCATGACCCTCCTCTCGGTCTTTGCCGCCGTCGCTCTGGTCCTGGGAGCCATCGGCATCTACGGCGTGATGTCGTTCGGTGTGGCGTTGCGATCGGGGGAGATCGGCATCCGCCGGGCCCTCGGGGCGGGGG
>CBDUAX010000161.1:0-8897 GCA_965365235.1 uncultured bacterium | reverse complement strand
TACCCCCAGGGGGAATCGAACCCCCGTCTCCTGGCTGAGAACCAGGTATCCTGGGCCACTAGACGATGGGGGCAGCTACGAGATCCCGTATGTCCAGAGCGGCCCTAAACATAAGGAAAGGGTTTTGGGGTCTCAACCCCTTTCCGGGGAGGAAACACGAAGGGAAACCCATTACTAGGACCTTGCCTGTCCCGTTATCTTTCTGGTTTGGTTTGCCAGAATCAAGGGGAAGACGAAGATGGCAGAGAAGTTGAATAAGCAGTCGATACAAGACTGGCTCCAGAAGCGCCCCGGTTGGAAAGTCAAAGGCCAGGCCCTGATCAAGGAGTTCACCTTCAGCTCTTTCCGGGATACCATCGTCTTCGTAAACCGCATCGCCAGCCTAGCCGACGAAACCAGCCATCGCCCGAACATCGATATTCGGGACAATATGGTCCGGTTGTCCCTTACGACGCCGGCGGTCAAAGGGGTTTCCCAGAAGGACCTGGAGCTGGCGCAAAGAATCGACTTCGCTACTTCAGCCCGCTAGGACGGTCTTCTTCCCCCCCACCAACCCCACCCCTGCCAAAAAGAAGGAAATCCCTGGCCAGGAGGAAGGTCTCCTCATGGTCCTGCAATCCCTGATGGGTAGGGCAGCAGACGAGGCGATCTCCGAGTCCGGGTAGGGTTCCACCACGATTTGGAACGACGGTCAAATCCAGGGGGGTCCGGATCGTGAGAGCCTCAACCCAATGGCCGGGATCAGGCCCCTCCTGTAATTGGATCAAAAAGTCGCTGCCGGGCCTCATCTCCTCTCCACCTGCGCCCCAGGCCAGATGAGCGATCAAAGTCCCCTGAAGAGGGGAGCCGAGGAATACAACTCTCCGGATGGGAAGCCAGTCTCCTTCCTCCTGGAGAAGGACCCAGAGGGCCAGCCCACCCATTGAGTGGGCGATGACATCGACGCGCATCGTTCCGGTGGAGTCCCGTAACTCTTCCACGGCCCGTTGGATCTCACGGGCATGCTCGAGATTGCTCCCTACGGGATCTCTGAACTCCAGGGCGTGGACCCATTCTACCGGCCATCCATCCCGAACCAACCGCTCGGCCAGAGGGATCAGCTCTCGGGCTCCCCTGAGCCAACCTGGAATCAGGAGAACCGGAGCGGTGGGAGCGGGGAGCTCGGTAGCTTCGGGCCTGGCCAGGAGTTGGGCCACCCCTGGATCGGGGCAACACAACAGCCCCCAAAAGACAATAAGCCCAAGGCCGAACGGGTTTTCCTTCAAAGGCCTCTCCCATATCTTCTTAAACTGCCGGCTCCCGAATCTGGAGCCGGTTTCTCATCTCTCATTCGGAGCAACGTAGGATGTCGCAAGACATTGGGAAGGGCCGCTGGGCCCTCATCCTTGGTGCGTCGAGCGGCTTCGGTGAAGCCTGTGCACGGGCTCTGGCCGGCGCCGGGTACCACATCTTCGGAGTCCACCTCGATCGCCGGGCCGGGTTGGAGCATGTAGCACAACTCAAGACCGACCTCCAGGCCACAGGTCAAAAGGCACACTTCTTCAACATCAACGCTGCCGACCCTGAGAAGATGGAGGACACCCTCGAGGAGATGAAGTCCCTCATGGCCGCCGATGAAGAAATCGGCGTCCTCATGCACTCCCTGGCTTTTGGAACCCTTCGTCCCTACGTGGGAGAGGGCAGCGTTTCTTCAAGCCAGATGGACATGACTCTCCGGGTCATGGCCCACTCCCTGGTGGACTGGACCCAAGCAACGATGGCCAGAGGCCTCCTGGGAGAGGGTGGGCGGATCTTCGCCATGACCTCCTCTGGCTCCAACCGGATCATTCCCAGCTATGGGCCGGTCTCTGCCGCAAAATCGGCCCTGGAATCCCACTGTCGGCAGCTAGCTTACGAGCTCGCCGGAACAGGGATCACCGTCAACGCCCTGAGGGGGGGCGTCACCGACACACCAGCGCTCAGGAAGATCCCAGGAAACGACCTCCTCATCGAAGGAGCCACAGAGAGGAACCCTTCCGGGAGGTTGACGACGCCGGAAGACGTCGCCGATGCAGTCCTGGCCCTCTGCACCCCCCATGCCCACTGGATTACCGGAAACGTCATCAACGTCGATGGGGGCGAGGAGATCGTCGGATAGGGTCCTGAACACGGTCAGGAACTGGAAACCAGAACCTTCCGGATTGCCCCGGCCAGAGCCGATCCCGCCCAGTCCAGTTGTCTTTCGGTCACCACAAGGGGAGGGGAAAGACAGAGTACATGGCCACTTCGCCCTCCGGGTAGAACCAACATCCCTCGTCTCAAAGCCTCTTCCGCCACCCTGACTCCAAGACCTTCCATGGGCTCGAGTGAATCCGGGTGAGCGAACTCGATTCCCAGGAAAAGACCCCGACCCCGGATCTCTGGAATTTCAGGAATGTCCCCCAGATCCCGTCGGAGCCTCTCGAGAAACTCGGTCCCAAGTCGCCGGGACCGATCCACCAGGCCCCGGGCCTCCACTTCCTCGAGGACGGCTTTTCCTGCCGTACAAGCCAGTGGGTGCCCAAGGAAGGTGCTGGTGTGGATGGCTTCCCCCTCCGACGGAGGCCACGCATCCATTACCGCCGCCGGCCCCATGCACGCACTCAGGGGCAAGCCCCCACCCAACCCCTTCCCCAGGCAGAGCAGATCCGGAAGAACCTGTTCGTGAAGACAGGCAAAGAGGGATCCCGTTCGGCCGAGACCCGTGAAGATTTCGTCGAAGATGAGGATCGCCTCCGCCTCTCTGGTGAGGCGGGCCACTTCCCTCAGGAATCCCTCGGGCGGGAAACGGACTCCGGCCCGGCCCTGCACGGGCTCGATGATCACCGCGCCGATCTTCTGGCCCCGGACTCCCTCCGCCAGAACCGTTGACAGAAGGTTCAAGGAGTCGGAGCCAGCGGTGGCTCCTTTCCTGAGTGGATCAGGGAAGGGGACAAATTCGACGCCAGGATACAGGCGGTCCGAAAAGGGCCCACGAAAAGACTCTCGTTCCGTGGCGGCCAAAGACCCAAGGGTGAGGCCGTGGTAGGACTCCTCGAAGGCGACGATCCCGGGCCTCCCCGTGGCCAACAGGGCCGTCTTCAGGGCCGCTTCAACCGCCTCCGTCCCAGCCGATCCCAGCACCACTCTGGCATCGGGCCACGGAGCCAACGCCGAAAGCGCCTCCAGAAACTCGACCTTTGGAGCAGGGGGATGAACATCCCCCATTCCGTGAATAAGCCGGTCTGCCTGGGCATGGATCTCCTCCACCACATGGGAATTTCCATGCCCCGCTACCGAAACCCCAAAGGCTGCCGTGAGATCGAGGAAGATGTTCCCATCCACATCCCGCACGTTGGAACCGCTGGCGGCATCCCAAAAAACCGGGAATGAAGGGGCCAGATAGGTGACGTTCCTCGATTCCACCCGGGAGAGCCGACGGGCCAATTCCAAAGAAAGAGGGCCGGGAGGGGTGACGGACACCTCTGGCAACTGGATACCGAAGGTCTCTGGGAGCTCAGGATGGGCTCCCCCTGGGCCTCCATTCATGACGTCACTCCAACCGTTCCGGATCCGTCCAAAGAAAACCTCATGCCTCGATTCCCTCCTCCGCCTTCCCTGCCCCGAGCTTCGATGCACCCCAGAAGAGGACGACGGCCATGATGCTCAATGCCAGGACCGCTCCCAAGGCGCCAGCTTTCTCGGCCCCGTAATACCACGCGGCAATCAAGAGGGCGAGACATGAGGCCAGGAGGATCGATCGGACTCCCCGGGGGATACTCACCCAAAGTCCGAATGCTCCGACGGCGGCCACGGTGAGGGCAGCCGTGGTGGGTCCAGCATTCATCGTCTCCAGCGTAGTGATGAAAGAGAACGGAATTGCGATGAGGATGCAGTAGGCCAATTGCCGCTCATACCAGTCCCGTTGAAGGTGTACCGGCAGGTCGTCTTGGAGAGCCCAGAGTGACAGTCCCCCCACGATCAGCAACCAGATATCGGCTGGGATCATGACGAATTCCTCCAGATCCCAGAGGAGATCGCCGCTGAAGAACACAAGAAGGATCGAGGCGTAGAGAATCGCAAAGAAGGTGTTCAGAACCCAAGCGGGTCCTTCTGGATCTCTGAGTCGGTAGGCCAACCAGGCCAGGGCTGCAACGGCCACGCCATCGAGTATCCAAAGGTTGGTTTCGAGGCTCAGGCCGAAGGCCCTGTCCAGAAAGAGGAACAAGAATAGAGGTGAGAGTCCTGCCTGAAGGGCCCCCAGGACTGCATCCCTCTTCAGGCAAACGGCCAAGGTGACCGAAGGCATCGCCAGTGCCAGCACGCCGGTAACAATTGCCCCAAAGGTTGCGTCTTCCCAGGCGTTCTCCGAGTAGGCTATGGCCATGAAGAAGAGGACGGGTCCGGAGATCAGGAGGAGGTAGGCGACGGGAACAAACCGGGGACGCGGAAGGAGCCTGAATCCCAGGATCGACACCACCAAGCCGATGACCCCCAAAGCTACCGACTGAGCAGCATACCCCATCTCGGGCCAGGCCCAGGCCAGGAACGTGCCCCCAGCGATAATGAGGATGGCACCCCCGGTAGCCGCGAGAGCGTATTGGGTCCATCTCTGACCCTCACTCCGAAGCTCCTCTTCCAACTCTACAACGAGGGTTTTGGCCGTTTCCGGGGTCAACAAGCCTTTCTGGACCCACCGCTCGAGGGACAACATCACGGATCTGGCGCTCATGGCCGGTTGACTCCCGAAAGGGTTGGAGGGTCCTACCCGGTACCGAATGGCCGTTCTTGCCCGAGGAGGGTTTGGGGTTTCGGCCTCCATTCAAGCTTCCAGGAAGGGGACCGGGGTGCAACCCTCGGAGCCAGCAGAAAAACCTCGGTATTCCCCGAAAATTCCCGGGCCCTCCGGTGCCTGGCCGCCCCTGGGTGCGATGGGTAGCTTTCACCAGCGGCCTCAGAGGGCCCAACGGTACCACACAATTTCACCGCCCTGGAGCATTTGGGCCTGGCGATTTCCAGATTGGGAGCACCCCATGTGGGATAAGAAATCAAAAAAGAAGATCGGTGACCGGGAGCTTGCCCCGGAAAGCTTGATGATGAGCTACGGGTATTGTTGCCACTGGTCTGAGGGGGCTGTGAAGGCCCCCATTTTTGCGACATCTACCTTCGCTTTCGAAAGTGCCGAAGCCGGGAAAGACTTTTTCCACAAAGCTTATGGCCTGAAAGAAAAAGAGGAGGGGGAAGAGATCGGCCTCATCTACTCTCGTCTCAACAATCCCGGCCTTCAGATCCTGGAAGACCGCTTGACGCTCTGGGACAAAGCCGATGACGCGGCTGTCTTCGCCAGCGGGATGGCCGCCATATCCACAACCGCTCTGACGTTCCTCCGTCCAGGGGACGTCGTCGCTTTCAGCGAACCGTCATACGGCGGGACGGAATACCTCTTCCACGAGATTCTCCCCCACTACGGGATCGAGGTCGTTTGTTTCCGCTGTTCCCACGGAGAGAAGGGGATCAGAGAGGCTCTGGCCTCGGGGGATCGGGCGGCCAGACTCCGAATGATCTACCTGGAGACACCCTCGAATCCGACCAACGACCTCATCGACATTCAGGCATGCGCCCGGATCGCAGAGGAACTCTCCACCGACGAACGCCGGGTCGTCTTGGCCGTGGACAACACCTTCTTGGGACCCGTTTTCCAGCAGCCTCTGGCACACGGTGCCGACCTGGTCATCTACTCCCTGACCAAATACGTGGGCGGCCATGCCGACCTCATCGCAGGGGCCGTCCTGGGCCCCACCCACCTCATGGAACAGATCCGGGCCACCCGGACCTTCCTCGGCAACATGGCCGGTCCATTCACCGGCTTCCTTCTCATGAGAAGCCTGGAAACCCTGAAGATCCGGATGCACGCAGCCATGGAGAACGCCAAGATCTTGGCGGACTTCCTCAGGGACCACCCGAAGGTCGCCAGGGTCAGCTTCCTGGGCCATCTCCAGGAAGGAGACGACGGCTACGAGGTCTTCCAACGCCAATGTAGTGGCGCAGGCGCCATGATCGCATTCGAGGTGAAAGGTGGGGAGCCGGAAGCATTCCGCTTCCTGAATGCCCTGAAGCTCATCAAACTGGCCGTGTCTTTGGGTGGAACCGAGTCGCTGGCCGAACACCCGGGAGCCATGACCCACTCCGACATACCGCTCGAAGATCAGGCCAAAATCGGGATCACTCCGGCGATGTGTCGGATCTCAGTGGGTTTGGAGGAGGCTGGTGACCTGGTGGCAGACCTTTCACAGGCATTGGACCAGGTCTGAACAGGAACCGTAGCCTCGAGGGGGAGGACAGGAGGCGCCGCCAAGAGGCTGAAAGACCTCAGATAAGAACCCAGATGGCCAGGGAAAAATAGGAGATCAGGAGAATACTCCCTCCAAGCCGGTAGATCTGAAACCGTCCCTGGCGCCGAGAGGCCAAGGGGATCAAGAGAACGAGGAAGGAAAGGGCCAAGACCGCCGGGTACTCTAGGCTCAAGATCCCAGGAGCCACTTGAATCGGTTCTACGGTTCCGGCAATGCCCAGGACGCCGGCGACATTGAAGATATTGGAACCGATGACATTCCCAACAGCGATATCGGTGTGTTTTCGAAGGGCAGCCAGGAGGGAGGTCGCCAACTCCGGTAGCGAGGTCCCGAGAGCCACCACGGTGAGTCCGATGGCCATCTCGCTAATGCCAAATTCTCGAGCCAAAAACGTCGCCGATTCGACGATTGCCTTCCCGCCCATGACCAAACCCACAAGACCCATGAGCAAGAGGCCGATATCCAGAAGCGCGGCTTTACTCGGCCCTTTTCTAGACCCGGTGGCCAGCTTCGAGTACTGGGACATCAACCCCGGCGGAGCTTTCTTCCCCTCGTGAAAGACGTAGGTCAGGTAGGTGGCCAGCAGTAGGCAGAGGATCAACCCGTCTGACCGGTCCACCCGCAGATCCAGAATGAGGGGGAAGAGGATAAGGGTGAGGAGGAGCATGATGGGGATCTCCCTCCGCACGACCCGCTCCAGAACCACCACCGGTCGAACAAAGGCCGTGGCCCCGAGAATCAGGCCCATGTTCGCCAGGTTCGATCCCAACACGTTTCCTACCGCCAGGTCACCACTGCCCTGAATCGCCGCCAGGACCGCCACCACCAGTTCCGGGGCAGAGGTTCCCAGCGATACTACGGTCAACCCGATTACGATGGGGCTGAGGCCAAGACTACTCTCGAGTCGGGCCGCCCCCCGAACCATCCAGTCGGCGCCAAAGTAGAGGGCCGCAAAACCCAGGAGGAGGAGGAGAATCTCCAGGGTCAGCACGATCGCCTCACCGCCGGCGTGTTCCGGTTTCCCACCCTAGGCCGCCCCAGCCTGATCCATCAGGCGGAGAAACGCCTCTTCGTCCAGGATCTCTACCCCCAGATCCTTGGCCCTGGCCAGCTTCGATCCAGCGTCTGAACCCGCTACCACAAAATCGGTGCCTTTGCTCACCGCGGATACGACCCGGGCCCCCGCTGCCTCGGCGAGTTTCTTGAGCTCCGGTCGGGGTCGGGACAGACGGCCGGTGAACACGAACTTCTTCCCTGTGAGTCCAGTATCGGTGGGCGGGGTTGGGGGAATCAGCTCCATCCCTCTCTCGAGCACGGCATCGACGGCCGCCGCGTTCCGTTCGTCGTTCAGAAAGTCCACGATGAGTTCGGACATGGTGGGCCCGATCCCGTCGACGGCTTCCAGAGCCTCCCGATCTGCCTCCCGAATTGCATCGAAGTCCCTGAAATACAGGGCGAGATCCCTTGCCACTGCTTGGCCCACCTCTGGGATTCCCAACCCGAAAAGAAACCTGTGAAGTTCGACTTTCCTCTTGTCGTGGATGGCCTGGACGAGGTTGGAAGCCGACTTTTCGGCAAACCCCGGAAGCTCCACCAGCGTCTCTGCCTCCAGGTCGAACAAAGTCGCCAGCCCTGTAACCAGCCCGCGGTCCACCAAAAGAGCGACAGTCTCTTCCCCCAGCCCCTCGATGTCCAGCCCTCCTCGGGAGCCGAAGTGGACAATCCTGGCTTTCAATTGTGCCGGACAACCGAATCGATTTGGGCAAAGCGTGAACGGCCCCCGGGTGTACACGTCCGTTCCGCAAGCAGGACAGGTCGGGGGCATCTGAAAGGGAGGCTTTCGTTCCCTTCCTTCCTCCTCAACACGTTCCACCACCTGGGGGATGACGTCTCCGGCCCGCTGGATCCGCACCAGATCTCCCGGTCGGATGTCTTTCCGCTCCAACTCCTCACGGTTATGGAGTGAGGCTCGAGAAACCGTCACCCCGCCCACCTCAACCGGAAGAAGGAGGGCGACAGGGGTAATGACACCCGTGCGTCCCACCGAAACCGCGATACGCTCGATTCGGGTGACCTCCTTTCGCGGTTCGAATTTGAAGGCCAATGCCCATCTCGGATGCCTGGAGGTGGATCCCATCACTTCCCGAGCCGACAGATCATTCACTTTGATGACGATCCCGTCGATCTCATAGTCCAGGTCGTCCCGTTCTTCCTGGAACCGGGAGTGGTACTCGAGAATCTGCTCGACGTTTGTGAGCACTTCCACTCGATCGGGTGTCTTGAATCCCCACTCTCCAAGGGCAACAACCACCTCACGGTCGTCGGAGAAGACCGAACCTTCCGCCAGCAGGACATCGAAGGCCAACAGGTCCAGCGGGCGCTGGGCAGTGATACGGGGATCGAGCTGCCGGAGCGCCCCGGCGGCGGCATTCCTTGGATTGGCAAAGGGCTCCGAGCCTTCCCCCACCAATCTCTGGTTCAGCCCCTCGAAGGCAGAGAGATACATCAGGACCTCTCCCCGGATGGAGAGGAAGGCCGGGGCGGGTC
>CBDUAX010000160.1:0-8921 GCA_965365235.1 uncultured bacterium | reverse complement strand
GGCAGAAGTAGCCATGGTTGGAGTATGTGTGGCCTCGCGGCCATTGAGACACTGGGAAAGATCTCTACGCATGAATCCCCCGCCGGGAAGGCTCGGTTCGGGATCGGCATCCAGGCTCGGAAGCAGGCTGGCCCTCTCCGCTGGCGGCAACCGCTTCAAAGCCTCCTCGGCATAGAGCCTGACCTCGAAGTCCCGATCCGCGAGCAAACCTTCAAGGAGCTTCCGGGACGTAGGCGATCCAATCCGTAGAAGGGCGAGGACGGCGTGCTGCCGGACCCTGGCACTCTCATCATGGAGGCTCTCCTCCACGAGGGGGATGGCTGCCTCTGAGCCCAGTGCCCCCAGGGCGTCGAGAATCTGGGTCTTCCCCCGCCCCTCCTGGGCCTGCAGGAACTCCGGGGCCCTGTCCAGGACCACGCCCTCATGCAGACTGGCGAGCCCTGCGAAAGCCGCGTTTCGGATATGCCCTTCAGGGTCGTCGAGGAGTCGGGTCAGTGCCCCGGCTGCCCGAGGCGAGCCCACCGCATTGAGTGCCAATACGGACCGGTACCGAACGTTCTCCACCGAATCCGAGAGGGCTTTGCAGAGAGCTGGCACAGCACTCTCAAAAGGGAGGTCATCCAGGAGCTCGGCGGCCAGGACTCTCAGCTCCGGGTCCTCTCCCTCCAGCCACTCCGCCAGAGGCTCCACCGCCGGCTCACCGAATGACACCAGCTGCAGTGACATCAGATAGCGACGACGAGAGTTCGGTTCCTCCGACACCCGGGCGAACATCTCCTGCATCTTCTCCGCCCTTGTTTCTGGGGACGAGAGCCGAGCCACGGTGCCGTCGAGCCCCCCGGCGTAGAAGAAAGCAGACAGGGCGACGAGGATCGAGGTGTACACACCCACCAGGACCGCCACCTCCCGCCTTCGGGTGGGCAGCTCCTTCCTGAACAGGAACCGAAGGGGAGCAGCAAAAACCCTCTCGAAGAAGCGGGGCACGGGAAAAAGAAAGGGTGCGCTTTTTCGATAGCGGTCGTAAGCCTCCCCGAAGCTCTTCCGCATGTTCAACTCTTCCATCATGGCCACGCCTACGATCACCATGGTGGAGATCAACCAGGGCAGGCTGGCCCCGATTCCCCAGGACCGCCGAGGGTACCGGGCCAGCTGGATCAGGAGGAAGGCCCCATAAGTCCATAGGATCCACCCCAGGTATTGGGGATGCCGACTCAAGCGGTACACCCACCGGTCCGCCACACCGTTCCCTCTGGTCCGGGCCGTGAGCCACGCATAGGTGCCCAACAGGAAGATCAAAATGCCTGAAGCAATGAAGAAGAGGATGGTCGGCCAAGGCGAGTGTATTCCGAAGAGCCCGAGGATCCATCGAAGGAAGTCGTTGGGCGCTCTGATCACCAGGCCCCAATTCTGGATTTCGTAGGACATATCCAGAATCGGAAGCCAGAGGGCATTGAGGATCCCCAAACCGGCCAGAAAGAACATGACTCCGGCAAACTGGGCGAAGACGGTGAGCATCACCCCCAAGGCGCCCACGGTTGCCAACCCAGTCCGCTTGGAGGTGAACCCGGCCACGATGAGGCCCAGCAGCAAAAAGAATCCGACATACCCGATGGCCCTGACGTGATAGTGAGCCATGAAGAGGTCGGTTTTAATCCGGGAAACGGTGTCGACATGCGAATCGGCCCCCGGGGTGTGGATCCTGTCTTGGAGGAGTTGATCGATGTAGGAGGGAAACTCTACCGTGGCGAAGGTAAGACCCACTGTAAAGGTGATGGCGAGAAGGAGTAGGAATCCTGTTTTCAGGAACCGGTCGTTCATCACGCACGCTCCAAACCTTGTCGCGTGCCGTGCCCCCTTTCCCAGCCTCGGTCCATCCCTTCTTTTGGCGCGGCTACTCCCTTTGACGTGCAAAGGGGGTGCCTTTGCACTCGCACGGGCCGATGGACCCGCCTCCCGATGGTTTTCTCGGATTCTCCCCCTGTTTGGCGCATTTGCAGGCGGAGCGAGATCTGAGTTTACTTGGTATCCAGCGGGAGGAAGACATCCAATTCGGGCAGCCGGTTCCTGGAGCCGGATCAAAACGGGTCAGGACGGATCAGGGGCTCGTTGGGATCAAATGAACACCGGTCACCCGGTGCCTCATGTCGGCGTCCTACCCTTCTCTCAACAACGGCCTCGTCAGACAGGTAGGGCCCCCGGACCCGGGGACGCTGATTTCGTCGCCCTGGTACAGGTGGACCTTCACGCCAGCCTCTTCCAGCCGCCACTGGGTCACCGGGTTTCCTTCCAACATGAGGCATTCCCGAGGGGCCACCGTCAGAGCATTACAGGCCATGCTCTGAAACTCCGGATCGGGCACATCGATGAGAGAAATTCCCCGGGCCAAAAGATGTTCCCGGAAGGGGACCGGAAGGAGGGGGGAATAGACCAGCGCCAAATCGTGATCGATGGGGCTGAGGATCGACATGAGGTGGAAGACGTCGCTGGGCCCCTTCCAGTGCGGGAGGGGAATGACAATCAATTCTCTCGCCGTGTCCGCCAGCAACTCTTTCAGCTGACGAATCCCTGCATCGTTCGTCCGGTATCCCCTGCCGACGACCGCTGTCTGTGGGTCGAGCCAGACGAAGTCACCTCCCTCCACCCTCCCGGGTCCGGTGATTTCGCCCAAGATACGGATACCCATTGCTCGATAGGATTCGGACTGGGCCCTGGGTTCTCCAGCCCGAGCGTCCTTGCCCATGTTGCAGAGGATGACTCCCTCGTCGGTGAGGATCGAGGCGTCCCGGACATAGATGGAATCCAGGCTGGTCTCAGGATGAGGCGGGAGGAACTCCACCCTGGAACCGAGTGACTCGAGCCTATCTACCAGGATGTCGAACTCGTCGATGGCCCTCCTCAGGTCAGGACGCCTGGTATAACCCAAACTCTCCCATTGCTCGGTAATTGCCAGGTGGCTGTGGTATGCGTCCTGGGGGTGCTTTACCAAGACTTTCCGGAGAGGCGCAACTTCGGATTGCCCTCCGAGCTTTGATCCCGTCCCCGCAGGAAGTGCCATGCTCGCGCCTCTCGTATGTGAACCCACCGCCAGTAGAAGATCACAAACTCCAGCACGCTGGAAAAGACGTCGGGGAAAAGGGTTCTGGGGGCGGCCTTTCAGCCCCGCGCACCGCCCAGCTTCGGACCATACTCTTTTACCTCCGGAAGCCCCGCATATCCCGGAACATCAACTCCGGGCCGCAGATACCGTTCCGCCTCTTTTGCCTCCACGATCCCCGGCCTCAGGTCCGCCAAACCCCGGATCGGGACCGTGGAAGAGCCACCGGTAAGGGGATTGAGCAGGTACCGGTAGCTGGCTCCCGGGATTCCCTGGTTCCACATGAACCGCCAGCCGCGGACGACAAAGGGACACGCATCGTTGAAGCAGAGGTATAGGTGGTCGTTGGGCCAGTCGATGCAAGGATCGTCGGGGACCTCCCACTTGCTCAACCTCGTTCGGCAGTAGGGACACTCCAATGTGTTCCTGGCCTCGAGCCGCCGAGCCTTGGCCGCAACCCAATCGATTTCCTTTTGGGCTGGATCCTGATAGACCATCCGTTTTGGGCGGTTGGCGCCGCCACCCTCCTTCTCGGCGAACACGGCAAAGACCGGGTCGCTGGGCACGCCCAGTGGAAAAAAGCGGTCGTCTTTGGGCCGGGGAAGGCCCATCGAGATGAAGAACTCAGAGGATTTGAAGACTTCGCCTCTGCGGAAGAACTCCTCTACGATCCCGATTCGCTCTTCCTCCTTCGCGTCCTCCCAAACTCTCACCACCTTTGCGGGGAACCAACGGGTCGAGAAGACCACCAGAAACAAACCACCCGGCTTCAGAACCCTCCCCACCTCCCGGAATACCCGCTCAGGCTGGGTGAGGTATTCCACGGAAACCACGTTCAGAACGGCATCGAATGTGTCATCCGGAAACGAGAGTGCCGGATCGGCGTTGAGGTCATGAACCACCGATTCCGTCAGGGCGGGATTGGCATCCAACTCGTTCTGGTTCATCCCAAGCCCTACGCACCGTTCCGGTTGAACGGAGGCCGGAAGATGGGAATCCAAGGAGGCCATCAGGTCCAGGATTATCGGCGATTCCTCGACGACCAAACCCGAGATCAGCTTCTCTACCGTCTCCAGGGCTGTGGAATCGAGGTGAGAAACCAATCGGTCGACGGAATAGAATCCCTCGTCCGAGCGCTCATCATTCCGAGCGAATGCATCAGGGGCTTGGAGAAGGGAACGGGCGAATCTGGGATCCGTCCGACCCGAGGGGCTGGGGCTCATGGTTTTGATTCCGGCCTCTTTTCATGTGAACAAAAAACCGAAATTTCCCCTACCCCCGGGTGGGGGAGTTGGTTCACCTCACTCCGCTACAGCTCCCTGTGACGCAGGATGTGTTGAGAGAGGCGGATGGAAACCCCGAAGAGCAAGGCCATGCCCAAGAGAACGACCGTGATCGTACCGGCGATCCCCACTGAGTCCAGGAGGGCCGATACCCGGGTGCGAATCAGGGTGCTTGGGAGGACCAGGCCGGCACCACCCTCTGCCGCAGGTCCGGCTGCCAGTCCGGCCGTTGCATACCCGAGGACCAGAAGACCCAAGCTCGATACCAAAAACACCAGACTGCCTTTGCCTGCGCCGAACCGGAAGAACAAGGGAAAAAAGAGGACCACCAGGAGCCCAAATGCCGTGAAGAAGGCCAGGCCCCCCTCCAGGCTCATCCAAAAGGGTGGATTCTCCCGAGCCGAATAGAGGACGGGAAGCAGCACCCGGCCTGTGGCACTCCAGACAAGCCCACCGACACCCCCGTACACCACAGTCGCAAGATAGCGAGCGAAAACAACTGCATCCCGACGCACCGGCAAACTGAACAGCATTGGATCGGCCTCCTGATACCACTCGACGACGGGGACCCAGACAGCCAGGGTTGCCGTCAGCGCGATTCCCAGAAAGAAGTAGACCTCGTCGACGGCCACGGCCTGCAGCGCGGCCAGGAAATAGATGCCGAGGACCACAAATCGGTCCCGGAGTCGGAACACCAACCACTCTTTTCGCAGGAGGTTGGCTACGGCGGGCCTCATGCCGCTGGCGGGCCCCGAAGGTCGGTCAGTCGACATGGAGCTTCATCCCTCCATCGCCGGTTCGGCCGGTGTAGTAGACCACATCCTCCAGGGTTGCCCGGTCCACCAGAACGCCCTCACCACCCAACTCCCTCAGGGCCTGGGCGGTATCGTCGGTCAGACCAACAAACCCGAACTCCCCTGTCACTACGCCGGAGAAGAGACGGCGGGTCGTCTCGTTGAGGAGGTTCAGGTCGCCCTTCACCAAACTGTACCGGTCCAACACATCGTCCCGCGGCAAGGTGAAGTGGAGCTGCCCGGCCCTGAGGAAAGTGATGTAGTCGGCAACTCGGTCCAGATCGGAGGTGAGGTGGGTGGAGAACAAAACCGAGGTTTCCCCACCCTCGATGACGCCCGAAAGCCGGTCAAGGAGGTCCCGCCGGAAGGCGGGATCCAGCCCCGAACTCGGTTCATCCAGGAGGAGGAGTTCGGCCTGGTGGGAAAGGGCGGTGGCCAGGGCGAACCGGGTGCGCATCCCCTGCGAAAAGGTCTTGAGTTTCCGGTTCAGAGGGACGCCGAACTCCGCCGCGAACCCTCGAAACGCCCTGTCGTCCCAGTTTGGATAAAAGGACCCGAGAATGGCTCCCACGCGCTCAGCGGACAACCCCCGATAAAAGGTTGGCTGTTCATGCACGAACCCCACTCTCCTGCGGATGGCCTCCCCCTCCGATACCGGGTCCATCCCAAAGACCCTGATCTCCCCTCCATCGGGGCGTGCCAGGTTCAGGATCATCTTGAGCAGGGTGGTCTTCCCCGCCCCATTTGGCCCGATGAGGCCCATGATGTAGCCCCGGGGAAGGGAGAAGGAGATTTCCCGGAGTCGGAATTCCTCGTAGGACTTTGAGACGCCCTTCAGTTCCAGGACCGGTTCCATTCAGACCTCCCGTCCCTCGAATGCCCAAACCGAAATTCGGTAGGAAGCGGCGAGCAAGGTCCCCATGAGGAGGATCCAGAAGATGTTGAAACCGGTTGATCCAAGAGTGTCCTGAAGGCGGACGAAGAACCCGACGATGGCGTTGATGATCCGTTTGTCGGCCGAGGACCCGGTGATCTGAACGAAGGTCAACAAGACCACCCCAAGGACCTGGGATCCCACCAGGAAGATCAGGATCCCCTTCACCCCGAACCGGAGGGTGACGGGGAGAAGGAAAGAGAGGACGATGACCATACACGAAAGCCCCGTGAGGATCGGTCCCCAGACAAAGAGGTCCCCAGGGGCGAATGCGGTGAAGGGCACGAAAGCACCCAGGAGGAACCCGACGGTGAGTCCCAAGAAAGCCATCCCCACCGACAGGACAAACCGCCCCTGGACGATGGTCCGGCGCCGGATCGGAAGACTGCACCCCAGCGCCATTGCGTCGAACTTGTCCTCTCTGGTCACCAGGATGGCCGGAAGGGCGGACATCATGACTCCCCCGAATCCGGCGAAGAGCCGGGGGGGGAAGGCTTCATCCATGGTGGCCAGGAAAAGGAGAGTGGCCCCCATTATCGCCAGGTTGATGAGGGCGACGTTCCGGTTCAGGATCAGGTCCTTCTTGATGACCTTAAGCATCCCCCAGCCCCTCTTTCATCAGCACGACAATGTCCTCGAAGGAGGCTGGGTCGATGACGACCCCGTCGCCGCAGGCGGTCCTTGCCCCACGGGCATCCGAGGTGAGGGCATCCAATCCATGGGCATGGCGCCGGATTCCGTGCCGGGTGCCCGGATCCAGTTTCGCCAGGGCACGCTCATCGCCCCGAACAACCCCCCAGTTCTCCGAGAGATCTTCCTTGCTGGTGCTCAACACCACCTCCCCCTGCTGAAGGAAGGTCACGTAGTCCGCGATTCGCTCCAGGTCGGTTGTGATATGTGTGGAGAAGAGAATCGACTTGCTCTCGTCCCTGAGAAGTCCTGAGAGACCGTGCAAGAGCTCCCTTCGAAAGACCGGATCCAAGCCCGTAGTCGGTTCGTCCAGCACCAGGAGGTCCGCCTCGTGGGAGAGGGCCAAGGCCAGAGCGAACTTCGTTCGCATTCCGTTGGAGAGGGTCTTCACCTTCTTTTTCAGGGGGAGCCGGAACTGGGACACGAGCTCGTTGAAAAGCCGTTCGTTCCACTTCTCGTAGAACAACTCCAAGGCTCGTTTCGTGTCCAGGAGGGAGACGTCCTGATAGAAGGGCGGGACGTCGTAGACGAACCCGATGCGTGCCTTCACCCTTTCTTCCTCGATCCGGTGGTCCAGCCCAAAGACTTCGATGGTACCTCCATCGGGCCGGATCAGATTCATGATGAGCTTGATGATGGTGGTCTTTCCCGCCCCGTTGGGCCCCACCAGTCCCATGACGAACCCATTGGGGAGGGAGAAGGAAACGTCCTTGAGCAGGAACTCCTTGTATTGCTTTCTCAAGCCGGTGACCCGGATGGCTGATTGGTTCATGAGTCCTCCTCCCACAATAGCTGCACCATCTCCCTCAACTCCTCATGGTCCATGCCCAGCACTCGAGCTTCGGAGAGAGCCTCACTGAGCTTCTCCTCGACCAGCTTCATCCTCTTTTCCCGGAGAAAGGCCTGGTTCTGGGAGGCCACAAAGGTCCCTTTCCCTCCCACCGAGTCGGTGAGCCCTTCTTTGTCCAGCTCCTCGTAAGCCCGTTTTGTCGTGATGACGCTGATCTGGAGTTCGTGAGCCAGCTTTCGGATGGACGGAAGGGGGGCTCCCTCAGGAAGCTCTCCCGAGATGATCTGCCCCTTGATCTGCCGTACGATCTGCTGGTAGATGGGATCCGGGGATGAATTCGAGATGAGGATTCTCATGTTTGTTCCCGGGTGCTGGCTCCAGAAGAGAGTGTACGTAACGTATCTGTCGTATGTACTGTATATAATATATATATACACTGTACACGAAAGGACAGCACCCGTCAAGGGTTGGGGGAAGGTGTGGAAGGGTGCGGGTCTGGAGTGGCGTCGAGTGGGGTTATCGCAACTCGAGGGTCGTCTCTGCCTTCTCCACTCCGTTCACCACGACGACGATCCGATGTTCTCCCGGGTAGTGTTTCCGGGTGGATAGATCCTCGAAAGAGAGCTTTCGGGAGATCTCGTGAAGGCCCGGCTCGAAGTGGGCCTCACGAATTTGAAAGACCTTCTTCGAGGTCTTTCCACGAGCCTTGACATACCAGACAGCGTACTCCAGTCGGACCTTCGTGGCCTCCTCGGTTTCGATCCTGAGCTGGAAGGAGAGCCGCAGCTTTTCTCCGATCTTGGCGGTGGTCTTGCTCAACTCGATGTCTTCGATGTCCAAGGCCTCCGGGGCCCCGAACCCGAAGAGGGTCATGGCCCGAGGGTTTCCTGCCTTCAAAAGAGTTCGGCAGGCCCGTTTGATGATCCAATCCGCCGCGTCCGAGCTCCCCTGCCAGCGTTCCGAGGTCTCCAGAACCAGCTCCGGGTGATCCTTCGAGATGTCGTTCAGGTTGTTGGCGACACTCTTCTGGACAAAAAGAGAGTCATCGTCCTTCAGCTTCTCCAGGATGGGGAGGATGGGCGTTGGGTCCTTTTTGAACGCCGGCAATGCAACGGCCCATGGAAGTCTCGGACGGCACCCCTCGCTGGCAAACCGACGCACGTTGGGATGCTCATTTTGGGTAAGCTCGTTCAGAAACGTCATGGCCCGGGCCGGATCCTCGAGAATGAATGGCCGGATCGCGAATTCCGCCGACACCCGGGTCGTGAAAAGCGCCATGGCCGGGAGAGACGTTTCCCAGTCGTCCAGACCATAAAGCTCCACAAAGGTGGGCAAG
>CBDUAX010000159.1:0-9018 GCA_965365235.1 uncultured bacterium | reverse complement strand
CCCACATCGATGCCTCGAAGCGGCGCCACATAGAGGAGATCCACACCGGCAGCCTCCATGGACGCCCCCGGGTCGCCGCCCCACTCGATTTCCACGATCTCCGGCAGTTGTCCCTGGCCATCCGTCAGGTCAGCCATCGGCAACGTCTGGGAAAACTCGTCCTTGGCCGCCAGAGACGCCGGGAAGCCCGGCTGGAACAGGACACCCACCACGAGGCCCTCCCGGGAACGATCCTCGAAATTCCGATCGAACTGGACGATCCGGGAGAAGAGAGCGGCCTGCATCTCGATGGGAACGGGCATCTCCTGGCCCCGGACCGCTCCTGGGCCGAAGCACAGGCCAAACGCCGTCAGGCCAATCCACAGCAGGAGTACGCTGCGCACCCGGAACTGCGTCCCCTCAGAGACTGACACTGCCTAGACCCACGGCTACGGAAGTCCTCACTCGATCCACCTTCAGAACCCCAAACCGAACCATAGATGGAAGGTCCTCCCCCTCTGAGGGATGCCTTCTTGCAGGTGCTCCCATCCACCTGGGAGCTGGTACTTCTCGTCCAACAGATTTTTGATGGCCAGGCCGCCCGTGAAGCCCCCGGAACCTTCCGCCAGGCTGAAGATGAGATTGGTTAGAAGGAAGGAATCGGTCCGAGTCTCGTAAACGGTCCATCGGGCACCGTCGTAGCGGACCTCCAAGGCCGGCCGGACTCCCCGAAGAGCCGGGCCTGAAAGGGCGGCCCTCGCCAGGTGTTTCGGCGAGTTGGAAAGGTCCATGTCGTACTCCAGATCTTCTGCCAACACATAGCCATAGGTGAGGCGGGCCGAACTCCCGGACCGGTGCCGGGCCAGAAGCCCTACCTCTGTCCCGAGGGCTCGGGCACCCTGAAGATTCGTGAAGAAGGTCTCCTTCCTGACTTCGTCGTAATCCAGATCGATGAATCCCTCCAGCTCGGTTTGGTACAAGGAGAGGGTTCCGACCAGGGGACCCCCGATCCGCTGTTCCACCACCACCTCCAGGGTTTCCAATCTCTCCGACTCCAGAGCGGTGGAAGGCCCGTGCCGCCCCTCATCCACGTAGAACAACTCATATCGGTTCGGCGCCCGGAAGGCGGATCCATAGAGTAGCTTCACCGTGAGTCTGCCGGTGGGTTGAGCCACGAGGGCGAATCTGGGCGACAGTTCCACATCCCGCCCTCCGACCTTGTCTACCCGAAGCCCCCCGGTAAAGAGAAGGCGCTGTCCCAAGTGGAACTCATCTTGAACGAGCCCCGAAACGATATTGAACGGCTGATCTATCCGGTTCAACAACCCTGAGTTGTCCAAGGCGGAATAGCTCGCCTCCCAGATCCTCCGGGCCTCGCCGGCCAGGATCAATCGGTGTCCGCCTGAAATATCCCAGGTGTGGCGGACCTCCAGCCCAGCCCATTGACTCCTTGATCGTTCTCTCCATTCACCCACACCTTCCGGGTCATACGGGTACGATCCGTTCTCCTCGAACCGGTTGACGAATCCACGGAGAGCCAGCGTCCGGCCCGGAGCCAGGGACCGTTCCAAGACCCCTTCCACCGCCAGCCGGCGATCAGAGCTGAAAGACAGGACGTCGAACAAGGTGCCCCATGGGGCCGTGGGAATCGCCTTCTTCCGATAAGAGCCCAGGACCGAGATGTAGAAATCGGTAATGCGGAGAACTCCCCGGAACCCAAGGGCCCGGTCCCAGTCCATCCCTCGGACAACGCCGTCTTCTTCGTCCTCCGCGAATTCTCGAAAACGGATGGCCTCTCCTTCGGACCGGAACCCGTACCCGACCAGAACCAGGTCGGATCCCCCAACGAACTCCTTCCCGAGGGAAACCGAACCCTGGACCTCCCCCAGCGAACCCAACCGCCCGATCGTTCGAAAACCGGGGAGGTCCCTCCCTTTCTTCGTGATCAGGTTCACCACGGCCAACATTGCATTATTGCCGTAAAGAGCCGATCCCGGGCCCCGGATGATCTCTATCCGATCCACGACCTCCAACGGAAGGGCCAGATCCGTCCCCACGGCTCCGTACCCCCAAAAGGGCTCATTGAAGGGATTCCCATCCACCAGGAGAAGCACGCGGTTGTTGTACTCTCCCGGTCTCGAGAATCCCCGGACCCCCGCATAGAGATAGTTGCGGTCGTAGGTGTTGTAGAATCCCGGCAACCCGCCCAGAACCTCACCCACGGTTTGATAGCCGAACCGGAGAATGTCCTCGGATGTCATGATTGTGACCGAAGCCGGAGCTTCTCGACTGGCCTGGTCGTGCCGGGCCGCCGCGTTGACGGTAAGGCCCAGAATGGAGTCCAGGGAACTCGCCAGCGCATCTTCCCCGGCCTGGGCCGAAAGCGACCCCGGAAGTAGGAAAGCCGCGAGAACAATACCAAGTTTGGATCGGGAGAACATGTCACCTCGTCCGTTGATCAGAGTTCCACGGACACCGGGGTTTTCGGTCCAACATGGACCCCGGGGGGGCCCCGGCGGCTTCATTGAGGGAGCTGTGGGCCGGAAATGATCTCCGCCAGCTTCAGAAGCTCCGAGCTGAAGTCGGCACCCTGGGCTACGGCGGCTTCGAGATCGATGAGGATTTGGGGTCTTCCACCCTCCGATCCGATTCCTACGGCCACCCCCTCTCCCAGATACTCCGGGACCCCCGTCACACTCAGGACCCCCAGAGATCTGGAGGCCGCCACGATCTCCCTGAGGTCCACGGCCCTCAGGGGAGCCAAGTACAGGAAATCCGCTTCGGCCCGTCTTACCGCCTCGTGAACCTCAGAGGTTCGACTCAGGTCGATGCTGACAACTTCTACGGTTTCCCCACCGGGAGGCGGTGCCGCCGCGGCCACCGCATTTTCGAGGGCAATCTTTGCCAGTTCCGAAGCCCGGAACCGTCCTTGATACAACACACCCACCACCATCCGCCCCGGGGCCTTGGGCTCATATTCCCGATCGAAGGTCAGGATTCGATAGAAGAGGGAGAGTTGGGTCGGGACTGGAACAGGCATCTCCTGAGCACCGGCCTGTTTCGGGCATGTCATCAGGAGCGCGAAGAGGAGGGTGGCCATCACCGCGCCTCGTCCCCGTCCCCGGCACCCGAAGCTACCGGCCCACCCCGTGGCCCGGGAGAGCGGGGGGAATCGGAGCCCCGATACACCCCCCCCAGACGTCATGTGAGGCCTCACGAAGGACTCCGCGACCTAGAGGCTAGAAGGCTACGCCCAATGAAACCCGGAAACTCCGACCATCCTGAGGCACGGCCGTCAGGGGGACCTCCCAGCCCGCAGGCAAGGCGTACTCCTCGTCAAGGAGGTTCTTCAGGGTTATGGAAAGGCTGAGAGGGTCCAGCCACTGCCGCGTGGAGAGTGTGAGATTCACGAGGGTGAAGGGATCGGTCTCGGTCTCCCAGAGGGTGAGGCGCGCCGTCTCGTGAATTCCGAACGCCGACACAGTCACGTCCCCCCACACGGGCACCGATAGCCCCATCCTGGTGATGTTCTCAGGCGAATTGGAGAGGGCCCCCCCCCCCCCCCACTCGACGGATTGGTATACGTGGCTCACGTACCCGCTCACGCCGTTGAAGCCCCGGTACGTCAACTCCATCTCCACACCGCTGGCATCTACCGTCCCGGAATTCTGGAACTGATAATTCTCCCCCCCATCGATCTCCACCTGGTCAATCAGATCCGTGACGCGGTAGCTGAAGAGGGATGCCGTGCCGTGGAAACGATCCGAAAAACGCTGCTCGGCAACCACTTCCGCGGTCCGGACCCGCTCTGGGCCCACGGTCGGATTCGCGATGTTCCACCCGTCGTCGTAGTGGCTCTCGTAGCGACTCGGTGCTCGGAACCCTTCGCCGTAGAGCCCCTTCAATGTCAGGCCATCGGTGGGGTGGAAGAGGAGGGCTGCCCGTGGGGTAAAGGCAGATTCAACGTCGGAATGTTGATCGTAGCGACCCCCCACCGTAACGGTCCATTTCGACCCCAGGTGGATCTCGTCCTGGACGAATGCCGAAAAGAGCCTGAAGGGAAAGTCCCCATCGAAATAGACCTCTCCGTCGCCTTCGTAGAAGTACCGGGCCTGACTGTGGTCGGTGAACTCCGAGCCGACGGTCAGGCGGTTGGCCTCCGACAGGTCCCACCGGAGTTGGCCCTCCACCCCCTGCCACCGGCTCTCGTTCCGGTCCGTTTCCGTGTATTGATCTTCGTACGGGTAGACTCCGTCGTAGCTGTAGCCGTTCAGATATCCCCGCAGCAAAAAGTGCCCTCGAGCCCCGAGCTCTTTCTCGAAACGGGAGTCCGCGAACCACTGGCGATCGATGGTGGTCTGCTCGACGTTGAAGAGGGTTTCCCATGCACCGGTGGGTATCGCCTTTTCGCGAGACATGGCCATTCCACTGAAGGTGAAGGGCCCATACCGGAGGGTGGCGTATCCGCCACCGGAACGTTCGAAGTCCATCCCTTCAGCCACGCCGTTGTTGGTCTCCGGTTCGTCGAACTCAGGGAAGTAGAGATCCTGGCCCGACGCGTCGTACCAGCTACCCGAAACCATGAGGTTCAGCCCGTTGTCGAACTCCCGCCCGAAGAGAGCCGAGGCCCGCTTCGCCCCGAATCTGCCCCCATCCACCACCGCCTCCAGGCCCTGGACGTCTCGGCCTTCCCGGGAAATGACATTGATGACGGCGAACATGGCGTTGCTTCCGTAAAGGGCCGATCCGGGCCCCCGCACCACCTCGATGCGCTCGACCATGTCCAGCGAGATGGCGAAGTCCTCTCCCATGACCGCCGAGCCGTAGAAGTTCTCATTGATCACGTGTCCGTCCACCATCAACAGCGCCCGGTTGTTGTAGTCGCCCGGGCGGCTGAACCCTCGAGTGCCGAGGTAAGTATAGTTCCGGTCATAGCCCTGATAGAGGCCCCGAACCTGGGCGAGGGCTTCCTGGAGGGTCCGGTACCCGTACACCTCCATGTCCTCCCGGGTGATGACCGTCACTGAGGCTGCCGCCTCCGCCGTGGTCTGGGCGTATTTCGCCGCGGAGCTGATCTCGACGCTCAGAAGATCGTCCAAGCTCATGACACCCGCGTCCCCGTTTTCCTGGGCAAGGGCAAAGGAGGGGGCAAGGAAAAAAAGGGCTACATACAACCAGGACCACCGGGACATCCTCATTTCATCAACTCCATCAAGGATCCAGTACCGACACTGACCTCGCCTAGTATCGTGCAGGTGGGAAAGAACCTTTAGCCGGACCTTTCCGCCGGCACCGATAGGGTTCCGGGCACCAGGGGCAAAGGGAGCTTCCTGAGTCATCTCTCGGGGAGAATCCCCTGTAGCGGACACGGTATCCACCGTAGATTCCTTCTGGTCTACCGGTGGAGCCTTCTGGGCTCGAGCCCCGATCCTATCCTCGAAGCTGGAACCGACCCTTGGCTGGCAGCGCTCCTTGACCCTCCTGAATTTCTCCTCCGTTTCCATGGAGTTCGGCGCCGAAGTCCTTTTCTCCGACGTCAGCTTCTCCGTGGCCCAGGGCGAGAGTTGGGGCGTCGTGGGTCGGAATGGAACCGGGAAAACGACCCTCCTTCGCCTCATCACCGGCGCCTTGGAGCCGGCCTCCGGGTCCATCACCCGGCGGCCCGGGCTCCGAATGGCCCTCCTGGATCAGCGTCGGGACTTTGGCAGGGCCGCAACGGTTTGGGAGGCGGCAGCTCAGGGATACCAGGAGTTGCTCCTCCTGGAAAAGGCTCTGGCCCTGGAGTCGGAGCGCCTGGGCGAGCTGGGGAATTCGGCCACCGAGGCCGACCTCGAGAAACTCGACGAGGCGCAGGAGCGGTTCCTCCATCAGGGCGGGTACGAATTCCACGCCCGGGTGGATGCTGTGTTGGAGGGGTTGGGATTTGAGGCCGAGGAGGCCCGAGGTCGGGCCTTGGCCGGACTCAGCGGAGGGGAGCGGGGCAGGGTGGGTCTCGCCGCCCAGCTGGCGGCACCCACAGACCTTCTCCTTCTGGACGAGCCCACCAACCACCTGGACCTGGACACCATCGAGTGGTTGAAGAAGCACCTGACGGAGCCGGGGAGGACGGTCCTGGTCATCAGCCACGACCGGGCCTTTTTGGACGACATGGCCGATCACATCCTCCACGTCAGCAACGGTACCGCTACGCCCTACCCCGGTGGATATTCCTCCTTCGTCCAACAACGAGACGAGGCCCTCCTGACCTTGGAGAGAAAGGTCGCCGAGCAGAAGAAGGAGATCGCCCGACAGGAGGAGTTCATCCGGAAGAACATCGCCGGCCAGAAGACGCTCCAGGCCCAGAGTCGGCGGAGGAAGCTGGCACGGCTTCCCCGCCTCTCCCCTCCACCGGAGGAGGACGACCCCATGGCCCTGCGCTTTGAGCTTTCGGCCCGGGGGGGGGATCAGGTCTTGGTGGTAGAAAACCTGGAGGTGGGAATCGGGGATCGGACGCTGGTGGAGGGGTTTGGGGCTGTGGCCCGCCGAGGAGACGTTATCGCGGTGGTCGGCGCCAACGGCGCTGGAAAATCTACCCTCCTCGGTACCCTTCTCGGCGACCGGGGGCCTCGGGCTGGAGCCATTCGCCTGGGGGCCGGAATCACCCCTGCCTGGTTCCAGCAGGACAACGCCCACCTGCCTGAGGGGAGGAAACTGTACGATTGTGTCGCCGACGCCCGGCCCATCTGGAACCGGGGGCAGATCCAGGCGCACCTGGGGAGGTTCGGGTTTTCCGGGGACGAGGTGAAACGGACCACCGACTCCCTATCCGGGGGCGAGCGGGCTCGGGTGGCGCTGGCCCTCATCACCCTGGAGGGCTCGAACCTCCTGGCCCTGGATGAGCCCACGAACCATCTGGATGTGGAATCCATTGAAGCCCTGGAAGACGCCCTGGAAAACTATCCTGGAACCGTCCTATTGGTGAGCCATGACCGGGCCCTTCTCCGGGAGCTCACGAACCGAGTCTGGGCCTTCGAAGACGGCCGACTGTTGGACTATCCGGGCCCCTTCGTGGACTGGGAGCGGAAGGTGGCGGAAGAGGAAACGAAGCGGGCTTCGGAAGCCCTCGAGGCCGAACGGGAAGGCCGGGAGGCCGGAAGGCTGAAGAACCGGATGGCGGCCGAGGTTCGCCGGGAAAGAACCGCACCGCTGAGGGCTGCTCGACGTCAGGTGGATGCGGCGGAGAAGGCCGTATCCGAGGCCGAGCTCCGTGTTCGCGAACTGGAAGAGGCCCTGGCGAACCCCTCCCTCTACGATGGGAACGGTGGAGAGGGCGTCCTGGAGGCGGCCAGGCTGGGAGCGGCGCTGAAGGAGGCCCGGGAAGTCCTGGACCAGGCCATGGAGCGTTGGGGCCAGGCGGTGGACGTGTTGGAGGCGTTGGAGGGGGAGGCACCGTGAGGGCCGAAACTCCGGAGCCCCCCGGGCCGCTGCCAGCCCATGGCTGAGATCCGCCTTCTCCACCCCGGCCTTTGGGTAGTGGAAACAGCAGTAGAGGATTTCGAAGTACGGGGCGCGGTGGTTGCCGGAGCGGAGCGGATGGTGGTATTCGACACCCTGGTCCGCCCGGAAGACATGATCGGGGTAGCCGAGCTCGCGCAGGACCTTCCCCTCTCCGTGGTCTATAGCCATGGCGACTGGGATCACGTCTGGGGGACCGAGGGCCTCTCACGCCCCTGGGGCGAGGTTCTCGCCCACCCGTCCTGTCTTCCTCGTTTTGACCGAGAGATTCCGGATACCCTGGAGGCGAAGAAAGCCGAGGCGCCGGAGGTCTACGCCGAGGTCGAATTGGTGGCTCCGACCCGAACCATCTCCACCGCTACCAGGCTTGAACTTGGGGGGGTTTCGCTGGAGCTACACCCTCTTCCGGGGCATACCCCGGATACTCTGGTGGGATTTATCCCGGAGTGGGGGACCCTCCTGGCCGGTGACGCCGTGGAGGCTCCCCTGCCCTTCCTGAACGAGGCAAGCCCTGTGGCATCCTGGGTGGCGGGGCTGGAGGGGTGGATGGAGACCTTGGGACGGTGGAACCGAGAGGCCCCATCCCGGAGGGCCACGGTGATCCCCTCACACGGCCCTGTGGGAGGGACGGAGCTCTTGGTGGAAAACGTCCTCTACCTGAGGGCCCTGCTTGAGGGCCATACTCCCAAGCTACCTACCGACCTATCCCCATTCTACGTCAGCACCCACGCCGCCAATCTGAGGATCGTCGGGGAACTCTGAGGATCAACCAGGCCCTCTGACGTCCGCCGTGCCGGAAGACTCAGCTCCCCGGCACCGTCTCGTCGTCCCGGATCTTCGGTGCGATGGCAAAGCCGGTGAAGCCGTAGAGCCAGGCGAAAACAACCCCCAGATAGCACATGAAGGCGAAGGGCGCGTACTCCGTGGTCGGCACCCCCAGCGTCCCGGCCATATAAACGCCAGCGATGCTCCACGGAACGATGGGCACGATGACGGTCCCGGAATCTTCCACTGTCCGGGAGAGGTTCTTGGCCGCCAACCCCATCTTCTTGAAGGCTGGAGAGAACAGCTCACCGGGGATGAGAAGGGTCAGGAACGAGCTGCCGGTCATGACCGCCACGGCAATGCTGGACAGAGAGGTGGCGGCGATGAGCCGACCCGTGGTGTTGGCGAACCGGGTCATGTGCTGAAGCAGAACGTCCAACATGCCGGCCTTCTGGGTAATGCCCGCAAAGGCGAAGGCGCAGAGGGCGATGAGTGTGACGTCCATCATGTTCATCATCCCCCCCTTCGTCAGGAGGGTGTCCACCAGGGGCATCCCCGTGGTCGCTGTGTACCCGTGCACGATGGCGTCCACCGCATCCACCAGCGGCACGTCCTGGTAGATCATGGCCAGAATCATGGCCACGAACGAAGAGAACAACATGCCGGGGATGGTGGGTTTCTTGGAGATGGCGGCGTAGAGTGTGATGACCGGAGGGAGCAGGAGCACCCGGCTGAAGCGGAAGGTGGCCGGTATGGTCTCCAGAATCTGGGTCATCTGCT
>CBDUAX010000158.1:0-9050 GCA_965365235.1 uncultured bacterium | reverse complement strand
ATCGACCGATATTCGAAACGTGGCGACACCGCTCCCCATTTCCACGAGCTGAGTCGGCCGGCACTGGTCGAGGCAGAAGCCACGTACCGGGCCATCTGCCTGGCTGAGCTGATTGGCGCATCGATCTGCATCGCCCATGTGACCAACGCCGCGGCAGCCTCCCACATCCGCAATGCCCGGGAGCGTGGGTTGCCGGTGGTAGCCGAAACCTGTCCTCAGTATCTGACCCTCACCAAGGACGTTTTCGATCCATCACGAGGCTTCGAGTCGGCGAAGTTCGTTTGCAGCCCCCCCATGCGGGGGAAAGAGCACCAGGAGGCACTCTGGGACGCCTTGAAAGAGGGTGGCCTTCAGCAGGTGGCTTCCGACCATGCTCCCTTCAGGTTCTCGGACCAGAAGACCCTCGGACGCGTTGATTTCACTCGAATCCCCAACGGTCTACCGGGTATCGAAACCCGCCTGCCCCTGGTCTTCACCAGCGGAGTGAAGGCTGGGCGAATCGATGTGAACCGTTTTGTGGAGCTGGTTTCCACCAACCCGGCGAAGATCTTCGGGATGTATCCGGAAAAGGGATCCCTGGACATCGGAACGGACGCCGACCTGATCGTGATCGATCCCAACCGGGAGGTCGAGGTCCACCACGAGATCTTACATTCGGCCATGGACTATAGCCCTTATGAGGGGATGTCCTTGGCGGGTTTTCCCACCTGGCCGATGTCCCGAGGGGAGGTCATCGTGGCGAAGGGCGAGCCACAGGCGGAAAGGGGTCGGGGCCAGCTCGTTCAGCGTTCGCCACTGGCCGGTGAGGCACTTCCGTAGGAAGCAATCCTACTTCGGGATCAGATCGTCTCGGGTCTCGTCGATGATCCCGTAGAAACAGCACCACTCCCCTTCCAGGACGGCGGGCCGGGACCGCAATCCGAACACGACACCCTCCTCCGGTGCCCGAACCTCGGCGACGACATCCCCATAAAGGGAGAGGATCTGGCCCAGGAGCGTGCCTTCTGCCACCGACGCTTCGAACTCGAGGTCGGGGTTTCCTACCCACATGCCCGAGGCTGGCGCCAGCAACGCCTGTTGGTGCCCCATGCGCCATCGGTCTGCGAAGCGTGCCTTCCCCTCGATCATTCCATAGTGCCGCATGACGTTCAGGTAACTCAGCGATAGGTCCTGGGCTACATCGTGGAAATCGCTCGTCAGCGTCCTGCAATTGCCCCCCAGCTCCACGGTGATCCCAGCCTTGCCCAGCTCGGCGATCTTGGAAGCCGGGTTGTTGCCGCCCACCCCGCTCCTGAACACCAGATCCCACTGTGGGCCCATGGCGCCGGCCAGCTCGAGAGATGCGGGGTTGTCGGCGGCGAAGATCATATGTGCCAGATACGAATGCTCCCCACCGGAATGGATCGCCAACTGGAGGTCACAATCCTCCTTCATGGCCTCCCAGTGGGCGTGGGCCACCCGCTCCGTGGGGTATCCATCGGGTCGCCCAGGGTAGATACGGTTCAAGTCGTAGGAGAAGGTGTCGAGAGGGTTGCCGCGTTCCCCTGCTTGGAAGGCCCCCACGTTTACTGCGGGCACGAGAACGACCGTGCCGGCCAAGTCTTCCGGCTCCAGCTCCGCCATCGTTTTGAAGATGGAAAAAGCGCCTTCCGGCTCATCACCATGGACCGCGCCGTTGACCCAGAGTGTGGGGCCATCGTCTCGGCCTCGGATCACAATGATTGGGATCCCGTCTACTCTTCCACCGAGGTCGATCCCGGTCTCGATGCATCCGCGAGTCATGGTGCCCGCCTCAGCAGACACGTTCCCGATTCTTTTTGGTACCGCCATCGTTTTACGGAAGCTCCTCGGCAAGGGGGAAGGGGACGCCCAGCTCTCCGGCCAGCGCCGCGAGACGTTCTACGGTTTCTACGTCGACAGGAATTCCGTTCACCAAACGACGGCGCGCTCGCTCCAGTTCCGGCTCACCCGGAAGAAGGACCGGCTCATCCGGATCAATGGGTGGCGCCGTTTGGACTTCATCGATCAGGCGTTCGAGTCGGTTTGCGAATTCCCCAGAAGGCAGGAAAGCCTCCGGATCGACGGCAATCATCAGGTGACCGACGTCATAGTTGGTGTCGTCCTGGAACACCGATCCGCCGAAGAGTGCCCCGGTCATTACGCCTGAGAGGACGTCGGTGAATAGGCTCAACCCGTATCCCTTGTAGTCACCGATGGGAAGTAGGGGGCCATCCATACCAGCGGAGGGATCCGTGGTGCGCCGACCATCCGGCGTCAGGGCCCAATGCTCTGGCATCGGCAAGCCGGCACGTTCGAGCCATCGCATCATGCCCTTCCCCGATTGCGTAAGCGCGATGTCCAGGATGATGGGGTCCTTCCCACCGCTCCGGGGCACGGCCATCCCCCACGGGTTTGTGCCCAGGACCGGTTTGGCGGAGCCCCAGGGAGCCATCTCCGCACCCGCATTGGTCATGGCGATCCCGATGAGTCCAGCCGTCGCTGCCCGTTTGGCGTGATAACCGGCAATCCCAAAGTGGTTGCTGTTCCGGACACCCACCATGGCGATTCCACTTCCCCGGGCCTTTTCCATGGCCCGACCCATGGCCCGGTGTGCAGCCACGTATCCGAGTCCTTTCCCGGCATCCAACAGAGCCGAAGACGGCCGCTCCTTTAGCCATTCCATCTCGGCATCGGGGACGATACCGCCCTTTTTCACGCGGCGGGTATAACGAAAGAGCTTCTCCAAACCTTGATGTTGCCCGGGATGCCACCAGAGGCACGCCGTCACCAACCCGTCGGCGTTGATGCGCGACTCTTCGGCGCTGGCTCCTAGGGCGAGGAAACAATCTTCACAAAAGCTCCGGACGACGGTCTCGGAGAACCGAGCGACCGCCACCTTGTGATCTAGTCGGTACGCGATGGGAATTCCTCCTCCGGGAAGCTCCAGCTATGAGCGTGGGGCTGGATCAGCTCCACCGTAATTCCCGGCAGTTGGTCGGGATAGACAAAAGACTCGAAACCATCGGGAGCGTCGAAGATCCTGTCCTGGAAGATGGGGATGTCGTGGTCCCGAAGATACGTGACGTCGGCCTGGATATCCGAGGTCTGGATGGCGATATGGTCCATGCCCTCCCCCCGACTCTTGAGAAAGCGGTTCACCCGGGATTCTGGGTTCCAGTTCTGTACCAGGTGGAGCCAGCAGTGGTTGGGGAAGAGGATCCGGGCGTCATATTGCATGCCCTGCCCCTGATCGTCACGAAAGTCCCGGGCCGAGAGACCGAGAACTTCTTCGAAGCGCTCGCAGGCATCTTGAAGGTTTTCGACCACCAAACCGAAGTGGTGCAAACGGATCAGGTTCATGACCGGACTGACGGGTGTGCTGCCAGCGACCTCGGAGTATGCCGGACTGCTTTGGTGCGGCTGGATGAACTGGACGGTGAGTCCCGGCAGCTCCTCGGGAGTCACGAAGACCTCGTAACCGTAGCTTCGGTCAAAGATCTGGTCTTCCCAGTAGGGGATTCCGTGTATGCCAAGGCGAGCCACGTCGCCTTCGATGTCATTCGTCTCGAAGGCGACATGTTCGAGACCCTCCCCCTGTTCTTGAAGAAAGCGGTGGAACCGCGAGTCCGAGTCCCAGTTTTGGATCAAGTGAAGGGAGCACTGATTACCTAACTGGATTTGGGCGACCCTTTGTTTTCCCTTAGCCTGATCGTCGCGGATGAGCTGAGCTCTCAAACCGAAGATCCGCTCGAAACGGTCTCTAGCATCCGGAAGGTCCTTGACTACGATACCGAAGTGGTGAACACGCAGGATTGCCATGATCTCTGCCGTCGAACAAGGTGGAGAACTTCCGCCCTGGGTGATCGCAGGGGCGAGGTCTAGCTCAATCGATGGTCCAGGCCAACGAAGTGAGTTTAGCGCGTATCGTGGCCCGGTCATTCCACCGTAACATGGGCCCGATTGGGATTCGTCGGCCAGGTCCGAGACGGCTCCTTCCCCCAATATCTGAGGCGGCGGGACTCACGCTCGGCTCTGATCCGGGCTGCTCTGGGATTAGTCTCTCGAGGAGGCCGATACCCTGTAGTTGTGGGGATTCCGCGCACGGGGGGCTGGTCCGGGGCTGGCGCTGGAGGTTGTACAGGCGCGAGGCCTGGAGGGGGCCTGCAGCGGCTTCTTGTGCCACCCTGACGCCTCATCGACGCCTTGAGACCCCACCAGGGAACCCAAACTCCCCGAAACCGCCCGTCTCTCGGGAGCCCTCCAGAGGAAGAGGGCTCACCTGGCGCTCAAACTCACAGCGACGCAATAGGTCTCCTGGCGACTCAGCGTTTGTGCTTTTTGTATCTCTGAATCAGTAGGCTTGGGGTTCTCGTCCCTGGCGGCCCACTGAGAGAAGGCCTTCCCAGTGCGGAGGCCTTCTCGCTTCTGGGAAATCCCTGAGAGTCGGGGGCTCTTCTTTTTTGGTTCTTCGTCAGTCTGGTTGTACGTCGTCAGTCACGGCACAGGAGAGCGACGCTATCTGTGGCGGGCCGTCGATCAAGACGGGGACCTGATCGATATCCTGTTTCAGAGATTCAGCAACCCTCGTGCAGCCAAACGGTTCTTTGCTCTCTTCTGAAGGAGCAGGGGAGCAGGCATGGCAGCTGGTTAGAGATACGTTGAGGAGCCACGCCGCCGGCCAAAAAAATGGATGCCTTGAACTACCGCCCGTTAGCTGAGCATTCCTAAAGAGAATGGAGTGCGGCTGCGGCTGCCTGAGCAGGTCCGGTCACCCGCTAACCCAGGGCAGCTCCGGTCGCATCAAATTGACCGAACGCTGGAAGGAACTCATGCATACCCAGGTGCTCCTCATAGGCTGCTCTTCTGATGCGATCCCATATCCAAGCTCTTGGTTGACAGCTACTCAGGAAACCTTAAAGTGGTTGAACTTCCCTCAAAATACAGAACAGGGAGATCGACCATGCCTCGCTTGCACTCCTTTCTCGTCAGCTTCCTCTGGCTTTCCCTTCTCCTTCCAGTTTCTTCTCTCAGAGGGCAAGACAAGGTCTCTGCCCTCGGGACCTACGACTTCTACCACTACTTCGAATACCAGGAGTTGACCGACTTCCTGACGGATATCAGCGAGGCCTTCCCTGAGTTGACGAAACTGGAGTCCATGGCTGAATCCGATATGGGCAGGCAGGTGTGGATGTTGACCATCAACAACCCGGCCACGGGGAGGCCAGAGGACAAGCCTGGGATCTTCGTCAACCAGATTCATGCCGGTGAGGTCATCGCCTCGGCCTCGAACCTCTACACCATCTGGTATCTGTTGGAGAATTACGGGAAGGAGGAGCAGGTCACCGATATCGTCGACCACAACGTGTGGTACTTCGTACCACGGTTGGACGTTGACGGAGCGGAAGCGTATCTAACGGGGCGACCGGCCGGTGAGGACCCCAATCCGACCGACAATGACGGAGACTTCGCCTTCGATGAAGACCCTGCAGAGGATCTGGACGGAGACGGACACCTCGTCCAGATGCGGCAAATCGATCCCAATGGAGAATGGAAGATCTCGGCGTCCGATCCGCGCATCATGATCCGGAAGGCTCCGGACGAGATGGGAGGCACCTACTTCAGTCTCTACACCGAGGGTCTGGACAACGACGGAGATGATGAGATCAACGAGGACGGGTTCAGCACGGGGTTTCTCTCGAACCGAAACTATCCTGGGAATTGGCAACCCAATGCGCTTCAGGGGGGAGGGAAGCTGTACCCCATGCAGGAAGGAATCACCAGGGCCGAGGTGGACTTCGTGGCCAGTCATCCGAACATCGCCATCTACATCCAGAGTCACTGCTGTGGGCGGGTGATTCTCCGGCCCCCAACAACGGCGACCGACCGGGATTTTCCCCAGACTCGTGACCTTCAGCTGTTCCAGGTGGCGGCGGCCCGGGCTCTCGAACACTCGGGGTGGAATCTGGCCACGTCGGTCTTTGAGTGGAGGTATCCGCCGGGGACCCCGGATCGTAAATCGTCCCAGGTTTACCGGGACAAGGACGGAAAGCTGAAGAACGCGCCGGCCGGGATGTATGAAGAGGATGAGGAGGAGGATCCAGGCCTTTATGCCTTCCAGAACGAATGGCACGACTATCAGACCGACCGGGGTTACTTCGCCTGGGGAAGCTCCATCGAAACCATGTACAACATGTTTGGCATCTTCGCCTTCGCTGACGAGCATTGGGCCCATCCGGATTACGACGGAAATGGAACCATCTCGGAGAGGGAACGGCTGAGGTGGAATGACGAAGAGATGGACGGAGCCATGTATGTGGACTGGCATTCCTTCGATCATCCCACTCTGGGTGAGGTTGAGATCGGCGGGTGGATCCGCACCAGGAACTCCCCCCCTGAAGGGCCTCTGGTTCAGGCGGAAGCGGAGATGGGGAATGCCTACAAGATCTACATGGCTGGGTTGACCCCCCGTCTGACGGTGACCAGTGAGGTGTCAGCCACCAACGCCGAAGCCGGTATCTATCAGGTCGATCTCACGGTGGAGAACACGGGGTATCTGCCCACTGCCCTGGAGCAGGCCAGGGCCCTGGACGTTGTGGACGAGGTGTTCCTGGAGGTGACTGCCGGCCCAAACGTCGAGATCCTGTTCGGTGACGAGAAGGTCGCCATCGGCCATATCGACGGGAGATCGGAAAGCGAAACCATCTCCTATGTGGTGCGGAAGAGGGACCCGGCGGCCGAGGCGAAGCTGACGGTGACAGCGAAGGGTCAGAGGGCTGTGGACGGAAAGTCGGAGGTGGTTGTGAGGTAACCTGTTACGGCGCAACCGGGGCCTAGCTGAGCTCAGCTTCGAGTAGCTCCAAGACCTCCTGGAGACCACCTCGGAGAACCTCGAGTTCGTTCGTAGCGGCACTCGAAAATCGTCGTTCGGGCCTGCATCGTTGCTAGCTCCAGTCGAACCTGATCAGGGCCCATTCTTCCGGCCTGGAGATTCGCCAACCGAGCCTGGATCATCTCTTGGACGAGGTCCGGATAGACGAGCCCAATGGTTTCCATCCAAGGGTCTGAGTTGTCATCGTGTCATTTCCTCACCTCCGTCGGCCCTTTCAGCCTCGCCAAGGAGTCTGACGGTGAGATCGAACTCCTCGGCCAAAGAGTTCGGGGAGGCCTCCAGAATGGCGAGAGCCCTCAGATGGGCGTCGCGAGCTCCTTCATTGTCCCCCAGCCTCCGCAATGCGCCACCGAGCTCGTTCAGCACCTGAACCAGATTTGGGTGGCTCGGGCCGAGAGCGCGTTCATTGATGCTCAAGGCTCGTTGGATTAGCGGCACGGCGGCGGCGGGGTCATTCTGAACACTGAGGAGGCCTCCCAAGGCCTGGAGGGGGTAGGCCAGGTTCGGGTGATCAGGGCCGAGGGTATGCTCCTCGAGTTCGATGGCGCGTCGGTAGTAGGCAGCCGCTGAGTCGGGTTCCCCTCCGGTGGAGTGCAGAAGCCCCAGCTGAAAGAGGGGCCAGCCCATGTAGGGGTGGTGCTTTCCAACGGTCTCCTCGAGGATTTCCAGCGACATCCGTGTATGGGACCACGAAGCCCCATAATCGGACCGAAGCCACTCAACGGTCCCAAGCCAGAAGTGAATTCGCGCCACTGTGAACCGGCTGGCGTCAGGAGCCGAGCTGCCGACCTGGAGGGCTTCGCCCAGCAATTCCCGTGCATCGGTGAGGGCCCGTTGATGCATCCTGAGGACGCCGAGGTTTTGTAGCGTCCAACTCACTGCAAGCGGATCTGGGCTCTCCGCGGCGGACTGTGCATATCGGACCTCTCCAAGGAGATCTTCGGCCTCGGCCAGGTCACCCCACTGGAGGAGTACCTCGACGAGTTCGTTGACTGAAGCCTGGGTGTCAAGGTCGTTCAGCCCCAGGTACTCCCTCCTGATTTCCACGGTCCGGCTCATGGCATCCATGGCCTGCGGGAGCTTCCCGAGGGCCAGAAAAGCCTGACCCATGGAGGAGAAGAGCCGGGCTTGGACCACGGGTTGGCGGCCCAGCTTGGCTTCGATCTCCGCCATCCCCTCGTCGAGGATCTCTACGGCAGATGCAACCCGCATACCCCGGGCGTTGGGGTTCAGCTCCTCGAAAGTCCCGAGGAGAAGTTCGGAAATCTGCTGAGCCGTTTCTGATTCCCTGCGTGCCCGAATCGAGCCCAGTGCGACACCGGCAGCCCCAATCACCAGAGCCAGAAAAACCGTCGACGCGGCTAGAGCCCCAATGCGGTGCCGGAGGAAGAACTTGCTTGCCCGGTAGCGGAAGCTCGGTGGACAGGCTAGGACCCCTTCATTTCGCAGGTGCCGCACCAGATCGGCCGCCAGTTCGGCGGCCGAGGAATATCGCCGCTCCCGGTCCTTCTCCAGGGCCTTCATTATTGTCCAGTCCAGATCGCCCTTCAACTGACGCCTGAGTACCGGAGGTGAACTGCTCCGCTGCCGCGCCACTTCACCATCAGCGACCCCCAGGGTGCCGATCCGATTGCTGGGCCGGGGGGCCTCCTCTTCCCGGATCCGCCTCAGAGTTTCCTCCAGGCTCCGGTCTGATGAGACCGGAGGATCGAAAACGCCCACGCCCACCAGGACTTCGTACATAAGAACGCCGAGGGAGTAGACGTCCGCTCGTGTGTCCACATCTACGCCGGAGGTGGTAGCCTGTTCGGGGCTCATATAGCCCGGGGTTCCGATGAGCATTCCGTGGGATGTGGCAGCGGTGGCGGCGAGGCCCGGCCCAAGCATAGCCTTTGCCACGCCGAAGTCGATGACTTTCGGTGCAGGCCTTCCATCAACCGTCTGAACCAGAATGTTCGATGGCTTGATGTCGCGGTGGACGACACCATGTTGGTGCGCGTATTGCAGCCCATTTGCGGCTTGTGCGATGTAGTCTACGGCCGTCGCGACGTGCAGTGGTCCTTGCTCCTTGATCAGCGCACCCAGGTCCTGGCCTTCGACGTGTTCCATGACGAGAAAATGGATTCCACCTGCTTCATCCGCATCATACGCCCTGACGATG
>CBDUAX010000157.1:0-9052 GCA_965365235.1 uncultured bacterium | reverse complement strand
CCCAATCACGCTGCCATCCCCCCAAGCTCTCTACCGTCTCGTGCCCGAACTCATTGCCCGGCGCGACATCCTCTCCGCTTACCTGGAAGTGGTGGTACACCAGCAGGATGTCCAGGGAATCGGCAGCAGCCCGAACGGAGTTGAGGTTCCGGTCCCAATCGGCGGAGTTCCCTATGCGAACCAGGTTGATTCCGGGCTTCGATTCCCCCGCAGCAGCGGCTGGCCCCAACCGGACAGTGGCATTTGCGATGAGGCCGACACGGTTTCCTGCAACCTCGCGGACACCAGCTGCGGAAGCCTCGGCCAGGCTCTCTCCGGTACCTGCATGCGTAATCCCGTTTTCACGCGCGGCCCGGATCGTCGAGCGAACACCGTCACCGCTGAGATTCCAGGAATGGTTGTTGGAAAGGGACATCAATCCAAAATTCAGACTGCTCAAAAACTCAACCACAGAAGGCTTGGCGATCTGTAGACTGTTACCCTCTTTCGTCGGGGGACAGGGACAGAACTCTCCCTCGATGGAGACCTCGAGGTTCGTGAACGCCACATCGGCCGCGGCGAGATAGGGCGCGACTGAGGCCGAGGGAGCCTGGAGATACTCTCGAGGGTCGTACCTCGATAAGGACTGGCCCACCAATGCAATCCGGAGGTCGTTCCCCGGTGGCCCCTCGGGCTGATCCATACATCCAGCCAAGAGCAATGGAACCAGAAATAGCGTAGCACTGTTCTTCAGGGGGATTTCCTTTCGGACGCCAAGCCTCTTTCAGCTTGAAGGTGCTCCAACTCCTTGGCCACCGTTCCGGGACTTTTGCCAAGATCGAATTGGGATAGAGTAAACCTCTTGGGAACCCCAGCCCGAGGAAGGGCTTGTTGCCTATCGCCTCCTCCCAAGTCTTGCGACCCCCCGGCGGAACCCTCGAGGATCCGACGTTGTGCCCTCTTGCCATAGGGCAGGGTAGCTGCGGGGCCAGCGAATCGAAAGCCGAAGGTGGTGCCCGCACATTCCAGTCGTGGCGCTGCTCTCCGCGGTCGTCTACGTTTCAAGAAACCTGGACGGGAACGCTTGAGCATCAAGAAGAGGTAACGGAATGGAGAGTCTGCGGGGCCAGCTACTGATCTCCGGCGGCGGCCTGTACGATCCCAACTTTCGCCACACCGTGGTCCTGGTGGGGGAGCACAATTCCGACGGGGCGTTGGGGGTGGTCTTGAATCGTGCACTGAATGTCACCGTCGATAAGGTCTTTCCCCCCCTCAGCGGATTGGTGCCACCTGGCGAGCTGCTCTTTCAGGGGGGTCCTGTTCAGCCCGAGAGCGCTGTGCTCCTCGCCGAATTCGCTGACCCGGACTTCGCCGATCTCCTTGTCTTTGGATCCGTGGGGTTTCTCGTGGGCGATGTATCCACGGACATCCAGTCGAGAATCCTCAGAGCAAGGGTATTCGCGGGTTACTCGGGATGGGGGCCGGGCCAACTCGAGGCGGAGATGGATGCGGACAGTTGGATCCTTGATCCGGCTCGAGTGGAAGATGTGTTCACAGAGGCCCCTGACTTGCTGTGGAGTGGTGTGCTCGAACGAAAAGGACCCGAGTACAAGAGGTTGTCTCGGATGCCGTACGACCCATCGATGAACTGAGGTCCGGCCAACTCAACCAGTCCACAAGTTCCGGCTTCTGGACCCGCTGCCAACACAGAAAACCCTGCCCCTCCGGCCGTTCCCCCGCTTCCCTCCTCCCCTTTACAGAACTCCTACTCCCTCCAACCAGGTAGGAAGGGTTTGCACTGATTCCAGAATCACCGAGTGGGGATGATTTTCGAGTTGAGACCTGGAGTGGGCCCCGCTCAAAACACCAACGCTGTAGCCCACCCCTGCAGCAGCAGCCGCGTCCAGGTCAGACGTCGTATCACCGACAGAAACCACGGATTGAGCTTCTCCAACACCGGCGAGGTTCATGGCCGAGAAGATCAGGTCAGGAGCCGGTCGTCCTCGGCTGACATCGTCGCCGGTCACCAACCCGAGCAGTCCGAGGGATCCCCAGCCGAGACCCTCGAAAAGGAGTTGAGCGGTTCCTCCGTCGAGGCCAGTTGTGAGGACAACCCCCACTCCAGCCCGTCCGAGATAACGGAAGACATCCTCGGCTCCGGGGACGGCTCGAGCAGTTGAATGGTACGCATCCCGTAGCGCACTCTGGAACCGCGCGTAAACCAACTCGACCTGGTCAATTTTCCCGACCGGATCCACTGCATGCTCGGCAAGGAGGTCAGAGATGGCGTTCCGTTTCGAGCGCCCGCGGATCTTGGATATGGCGGCGTCCGAAAGCACGATCCCAACGCTTCCCAACGCCTCCCTGAACGACCGAGGGACTTCGTCCCCGGCCTCCACCGTGGTGCCGACCATGTCGAATACGACGAGACCTACCTTCACAACTCAGCTCCCGGGTCTACGCCCAGCGGTTTGGGATCACACTGCCGAGCAGGTTAGCTGCGGAGGCTCTAAACGGAAAGCTCGTTTCGCCTGAGAAGGATTCTCCCACCGTTTGACAGTGCCAACCCGTCCACCCTAGCGTGCGATCGCTTTCGGGAGGGGAGATGACGGTGCGTTCTCCCGACATCCAAACCCGGCGGATTCCTGCCAAGGAGGGGATATGAGACCGGTGTGTGCTTTTCTTCCAACCCTGCTGTTGGTTGTCTCCCTGAGTTGGGTAAACGCGGCCGGCGCTCAGCTTCAGGAAGGCTCGGGCTGGGATCGTTCCGAAACGGTCGACTGGGCCATGGTGGCGAAAATCCGAGAGGAGGGCCTGCGGAACTCTCATCTCCCTGGGACCCTGAGCTACATGACCGACGTTCTGGGAGCCCGCCTGACCTTGTCGGACGGAATGACGAAGGCGCAAACCTGGATAAAGGCCGAGTTGGATCGAATGGGGCTGACCAACACGACCATTGAGCCGTTCATGGACTATGGCGTGAGTTGGGACAACGACTATACCTCGCTTCACATGTTGGAGCCCGACTATCAACCCATGGTGGGCTACCCTCTGGCACACACGCCGGGGACGGATGGTCCTCAGGTCCTCGATGTCGTGATCGCCAATGTGCGGACCATCCAGGATCTGGAGAGATTTCGCGGACGGCTTGCCGGCGTCGCTGTGCTGTCTACACCCCCAGCGCCGGTCGATCTGAGTCGAATTCGGGATGGGGTTTCCCGCCGGACCGATGAGGAGCTGAAGGCGCTGGAGGAGGAGGTGCTCCCGCCTGCACCTCGCCCTCCCACACCACCCCGCAACCCGGACATGCTCCGAGCTGAAGACCGGATGGAATTCTACAAGGCCGAAGGCGTCGCGGTGGTTCTCGAGTGCAACAGCGGTTGGATGGGTGCGGTTCGGGGTTTCGCGCGCCCGGGCACAAGGGAAGACCGATGGGGCCGGGACGAGAGCCTGGGATCCCTGCCTATCGTGGCAGTCACACCCGAGCACTACAACCGGATGTTCAGGATTGTGGAGCGGGAGATTCCTGTCTCCATCGAGATCGAAGTCCGGAATCGGATCGGTGAGCGGCGCGAGCGGGCCAGCAATGTTCTTGGGGAAATCGCCGGATCGGATCTGGCCGATGAAGTCGTAATGATGGGCGCGCACCTGGACACCTGGCACGCCAGCCCGAACGCAAGTGACAACACTTCCGGCGTGGCTGTGGTCCTCGAGGCTGCCCGGATCTTGAAGGCTCTGGGTGTGACTCCCCGTCGGACCATTCGGGTGGCATTCTGGGCCGGAGAAGAGCAGGGCCTCCACGGTTCGAGAGAATATGTGCTGAGGCACTTCGGAGACCCGGCCGACCCTGAGATCGGGACGAAACCCGGCTATGAGAAGCTCTCTGCATACTTCAACCAGGACTACGGCCCAGGCCTCTACAGGGGAATCTGGCTACAGGGCAACGAGCATGTACGTCGAATGTTCGAGAGCTGGATGGAGCCTTTCCACGACCTGGGGATGACCACCCTGTCGATCCGAAGTGTCGGGAGCACTGATCACATCCCTTTCGATAACGTCGGGTTGCCGGGGTTTCAGTTCCTTCAGGACCGGGCCGGTGGCACCGGCGGGCACACGAACCTCGACTTTTTCGACACCCTCCCCTTGGAGGACCTTACCAAGAACGCCGTCATCATGGCGTCGTTCGTATACCACGCCGCCATGATCGACGAGAGGATTCCGCGAAAGAGGCGTTAGTTGTCCCGAATGTCCAGCCGGCTGCTACGGCAATCTTGGTGTGTTGGCCTGGTGCCGTTGACCTGCGAACCCAGCAAAACGGCGGAGGATTTCCTCTGCTCCCGCCCTACGGACCTCTCCTTCGACATGGTCTGGGTCCCGGCCAAGTGCCTCGAGCGTCGCCCTCTGCTCCCGAACGTAGCAACGCATGATTTGCTCGTCGTACTCCGGGTGGAATTGCACTCCCCAAGCACAGGCTCCGATTCGGAAGACGGCGTGGGCTTCATGATCCGTCTTGGCAAGGAGCACTGCCTCCTCGGGAAGCTCGAGCACACTCTGCGCGTGGGTCGCATGGGCATGGAACCGACTTGGCATTCCCCTGAAGAGGTGATCCGTCTCGGCTTCCTGGAGCAGCTCTACCTCCACCGTACCGATCTCAGGCCCGTCTGGGTGAAATCCGACCCTACCTCCGAGGGCATGACCAAGGAGTTGATGGCCGTAACAGACACCGAGGACGGGGACATCGCCTTGGACCAACCCCCTGATCCATTCGGCCAGAGGCTCTACCCAATCCTGACCCTCGGTCACCATCGCGTGGGATCCGGTGACGACTGCCGCCGAGATGTCAGCGGGATCAGGCAGGTGTAAACCGTCTTCCACATCGACGATGGCCACGGCTGACGCTACGACACCGAGGCCGCGGATCATCCAGTCCTCGAAGTCCCCGCGTTGGCGAGCCAGTTTGGGGTAGGTCCGTCCGGTTTTGAGGATGGCGATGGTGGGGGGTCGGGCCTCACGGTGAGAGCCAGCCTGAGGGCGGTGGTCAAATCGGCACATGGAGGAAGCTTTTCACCTGGCCGATCCCGGCGCAATGCCCTCTCAGCCGAGATTCAAATCGGGTGCCAATCAAGGGTGAAGGGGCCCTGATCCAGAACCTCGATTACCCTATTTCGGTTGAGGTCTGCCCACAGGAGGTCAGGTTCGAAGATGATGTTGAACAAAGCGAAACGCTCCGACCCCGGCCTCACCTTCATTCGAACCAGGAGCTCATTAGGGAGGGCCGTTCCACTCTCGACCTCTCCGCCAGATGCTTCCAGGACCCGGCCCCACGCAGCCTCAGAGATGCCAGGTCGGAGTGCAACGTGGAGTTCTCCGCATTTGAAGCTCAGAGGGTCGGTCTCGTCCGAGGCCACCAACCGACACTCACCGTTCGAGGCCTCGAACCGACCGGCCTGCAAGGACAAGAGAAGATCGAGACGGTCCTGGAGACACATGGCATAGCGCTTTTGGGGCGTCCAGCGGCATGGTTCATAGGCTGAAGGCATGCTCGGCTGGATGGCATCCCCCCGCGGCTGAACCTCGACTACCTGAGTCCGCCCAGCGGTGGGCCCGCTGAGAAGCGCAAGCACGATGATGATCGAGCGAGTGAGATTTGCAGCGGCGCTCATGGGAAACATGGCCACCTCCTTGAGATGACCATACGAGTGGATCCATACTGGATGACGGTTGCGAACCTTCGACGGAGGGGCTCCGTTGGGAACGGTAGCCAACCCAAGAACCACTGCGCGACTCTCCCGTGGCGGAAGCTCATGTTGACCCTCTTGCCAGCCTTGATCCAGGACCGTCCGAGATGATAGAGCCAGACCGGGACGCGAGTCTGGATAACCTCCCCAGAGGTCCGCTCCCGATCCGGCTCGTGTTGGGTTTGGTGGGCGTGAAGGTTGCGATCCACCTGGTCACCAACCTTTTCGACCACTACGAATTCCATCGAGACGAATTCCTATATTTCGCCATGGGGGAGCATTTCCATCTCTGGAGGATGGACATCCCCCCGGCCATCGCGGCCCTTTCGGTTGCAGTTCGAAGCATACTCGGTGATTCCCTCCTGGCCATTCGGTTGGTCCCCGCATTCTTCGGAGCCGCCACGGTTCTCCTCACTCTCCTGATTGTTTGGGAGTTAGGGGGAAGGCGGTTCGCTTTCTGGTTGGCCGGAATCTGTGTCCTTCTGAATCCCCTCCTTCTTCGGGCCGGGAATCTGTTCCAGCCCGTTGCCCTGGATCAGTTCGCTTGGATGTTGGGGTTCGTTGCTCTAACCCGTCTGCAGCGGGAGGACCACCCCAAGTGGTGGGCCCTCCTGGGAATAGGAGCCGGGTTCGGGCTTCTTACAAAGCTGACAATTGGGGTCTTCGGCCTCGGGGTGATCATCGGTCTATTCATCACTCGTCGACTTTCTTGGCTTGTTGTCCGAGGGCCCTGGATCGCACTCACAACTGCAATCCTCATTGGGCTTCCCACCATAGTGGGGCAGGTAGCTCTCGACTTCCCCGTATCGGGGTACATGGCGGACCTCCAAGAAAACCAACTTTCCCGTATGACCTTGGGCGGGTTCCTCGTCGGGCAGTTGGAGATGCTGGGACCAGCTTCACTCCTGGCCTTGGCTGGGATCGTCTTCCTCCTGATCCATCGGTCCATGAGACAGTTTCGGGTTCTGGGATGGACCCTCGCGGCCACCGTTCTTCTATTCATCCTGTTCCAGGCGAAACCGTACTACCTGGGTCCGACATACCCCCTCTTTCTGGCCGCTGGGGCCGTTTCGATAGGCCAAATCGCCCACCGCCGTCTCAAATCCACTGTCCAATGGACCACCCTTATCCTTGTCCTGGGTTACGGCGCAATCCTCCTTCCCATCGGCCTCCCAATCCTTCCTCCCTCCTCCATGGAGGCCTACGCTGCTCGGCTTGCAGGGGATGGCGCCGTCCGAACCAACCGAGGCGAAGTTGAGCGGCTTCCCCAGGACTTTGCCGACATGCTCGGTTGGGAGGCCCAGGTGGACGCCATCGCGGAGGTCTTCCACAACCTGCCGGCCGTGGACCGGGAGCGGGCGGTGATCTTGGCGTCGAACTACGGGGAAGCGGGGGCTGTGGATTTCTATGGACCGGAACGTGGCTTGCCCAAGGCCGTTTCGTTTGTTGGCACCTACTGGCTCTATGGGCCAGGTGAGAAGCCAGGGGATGTGGTGGTTTCGATCGGTTTCACGGAGGAGGAGATCGAGGGCTTTTTTGCCGAAGTCGAGGCCGTCAAGAGACTGGGTCACCCCTATGCGGTGGCCGAGGAACGGGACCTAACCATCTACGTGGCTCGCCGGCCCCACCGTACACTTCAGGAAATCTGGCCCGAACTTCGAGGGATCAACTGAGTTCCTGAATGTTCGCCCGCGGCCTCAAAGAAAAAGAAGGACCCGGTCTACTGCTGCTTCTTGATGACGATCGGTTCGAGATGTGTTGGAGCGATGACCCGCGTGCCTGGAGACAACCTCGCGGCGGATTCGATGAAGGGTACGATATTCCTCTCAAAATTGGCTTGCTGGGAGAACCCATAGGGCAGCCGGAAATTGTCCCAGTGCGCCGGGATCACCACGGGGGGATAGTCTGTGGCCCTGAGAAGTCGCTCGTCATACCTGTAAAGGCCTAGTCTCGACCCGTTGATGCCAGCGAGGAGGATATCAGGGTTCAGGCCCTCGAACTCCCGCTCGATAAAGTTCATGGATCCCATCGTGAGGACCGTGTGGCCTTCAAAGCGAGCCAGGAACGCCAGCGATCTGCCCTCGATGAATTGATCGATCCGGAGTGGAGCCTGGAGCCCGCTCCTCTCAGACCAACGTCGGGAATCGTGGTAGTGTTTCTCGCCAAGGGCTGAATGGAGAGAGGGTACCACACGGACTGAAAACCCATCGAACTGATAGTCCTCCCCCCCACCGACAGCGTAGAGCTGATCCTCCGGAACCTCGTAGGCTCGGAGGATGGTTATCACCGTCTCATTGCCGATGACCTTGGCACCGGTCTTTCTTGCGATATACGGGACATCCGCGAGATGATCGAAGTGCCCATGACTCACCAGTATGAAATCCGCGCGGGTGATGACCTCGTCGATGAGGGTTGTGTCGGACCACGCCAGGTCGCTTCTCGCGAAAGCCGGTCGGTCATCTTCGGGATGCCCTTGCCCACCGTATTTGAGGCGGGAGATGTATGGATCGACCAGCACCGTCACGTTTCCGTCCTGGATCTCCCAGCCTGCAGTTCCCAGGTAGGTTAGCTGGATCGACGCAGCCGGTTCCACAGGCTGGCCAAGGAGCCAAGGCGTCCACAGCAGTGTGGCGATCCCCACGACAATGAACACGCTCCAAGGACGTCCAGGCATGTTGCTTCCCTCCGATCGGCTGAGTATTGGCTGGCTGAGGGTCCGGGGTTCTGAAGGATGCGGCCCTAGGTGGGCACCTTGCAGTCAGCCGTCTTGTGCTTCAAAAGACAGGACGAAAGGATACCGTCTGACATAGGGCACGTCGAGTTCATCCAACACCACCCGCATGGGGTAACCGTCGCCGATGTCCATTACGCGAAATCCAGGCGAGGTGCGGACAAGGCCGCGGAGTTCTCCTGTGGAGGAACAGACGAGCCAATCGAAGCCGGTGGACCGATCGAACTCGTATGACGAAACCCAGATCTGCCGGCCGGCGCCGACAAGCACATCCGAAAACGCCGGAGTTCGCTGGGGCATGAACTCCTCATAAACCCGAAGGGTCCGACAGCCCTGGAGAGGCCAAGGCGGACAGGTAGTCCTCCCAACCATTCTCCGGTATGAAGTCCCGGACGAACTCACGGTACACTTCAGTATCATCCCCGCTCACGCCCCTGGGATCCAGCCCAACCCCGTGGATCCGGGTCACCCCTCCGGCTTCGAATACCCCGACCCGGAACTCGGTGCCAGAAACCAGGTGGAGTTCCTCACCCACCAGGTCGAAGGCGGGATTCGCCGCGAACGGCAGCAGTACCTGGCTCCGCCCAGTCCAAACCCATCGAGC
>CBDUAX010000156.1:0-9126 GCA_965365235.1 uncultured bacterium | reverse complement strand
CAGGGGAAGTCCTGACCCCAATTGATCTCGGCTTTTTACCGCCCGCAGGGATCACACGGTCCAGTTGTCCCTTTCCTGGTGAGAGGATACGCTTGGAGCCTTCCTGCGTGACTCAGGTTGCCGGATTTCTCAGGCCGGCACCCTGTAATGTCCATCGCTTTTCCGAGCCTTGTCACGGCCGTGCCACAGGGGCCCTGGGCCAGTTCTTATGGAGGATGCAGATGAGAGCAGCGGTCTTTTCCGAGTTTGGCGGTCCGGAGGTAGTCCGTCTGGAGGAGATGGAGACGCCCCGACCCGGTGTTGGAGAGGTCAGGGTCAGGGTCAGGGCGGCCGCCATGAACCATTTGGACCTCTGGATCCGACGGGGCCTTCCTTTGAAGATCACGATGCCCCATATCGGCGGTTCGGACATCGCTGGCCTGGTGGACGCCGTCGGACCCGGTGTGGAAGGTGTGCCCGCCGGGGCCCGTGTCGTTGTGGATCCGTCTCTTTCCTACAGTTGGTACGATGGAGCATCGGTGGGGCAGAACCTCCAGTCCCCTGAGTTTCGCATCATCGGAGAACACACCCAGGGAGGTTTTGCAGAGTATTGCGTGGTTCCGGCCGAGAACCTGGTCGAGGTTCCGGATGATGTCCCGTTTGAGAAGGCTGCGGCTGCAAGTCTCGTCTCCGTAACCGCCTGGCGTGGTCTTATGACCCGGGGAAACCTCCGAGCCGGAGAACGGGTTTTGATAACCGGCGCTTCGGGAGGGGTCTCCACTCTGGCCATCCAGATCGCTCGCCTGGCCGGGGCCCAGGTTTTCGCCCTCACAAGGGGGCAAGAGAACCTCTCTCGGGCGAGGGAGCTGGGGGCCCACGTGGCGTACGACCGAGACGACGAGGACTGGGGCAAACGGCTCTTTCGGGATACGCGGAAGATGGGAGTGGACCTGATCTTCGATTCAGTCGGCCAGGCCGTTTGGGCTCAGTGTCTGAAAGCCCTCAAGGTGAGAGGCCGTCTGGTCACCTATGGGGCGACCACCGGAGCTCTGGGGGAAACGGAGATTCGGCAGGTGTTTTGGAAACAACTCTCCATTTTGGGGTCCACCATGGGGACCCCGGCGGAGTATAGAAGGGTCATGGAGTTGGTTTTCCGTGGCGAGGTGGAGCCGGTGATCTTCGCCAAGCTGCCGTTGGAGGAAGCCAGGAAGGCTCACGAGCTTCTGGAGGCAGGGGAGGTCTTTGGGAAGGTGGTGCTGGTTCCGTGAGAGCGGGAAAACTCAGACTGGGCGGGGTTCCCCCCCAGCTCAACGTTGGCTCCACGCCAAGGGCGAAGCCATGGATCTAAAGGAAGCCCAGATGCGGGTGGATGATTGGATCTCCCAGTTCGAAGAGGGATATTGGCCTCCGCTTGTGAACCTGGCCCGGCTTATGGAGGAAGTGGGGGAACTCGCCAGGGAGTTGAATCATCGGTTCGGGGCGAAGACCAAGAAACCAGAAGAGGAAGATCAGGATCTGGCACTGGAGTTGGCTGATATCCTCTTTGTGCTTCTCGTCATGGCCAACGAGCAGAAGATCGACCTGAGCGATGCCTTGGAGAAGGTCCTGGAAAAATACCGTTCGAGGGATAGCCACCGGTGGGTCAGGAAAGAAGACCCTTGAGCATTCGGGACACGCCGAGCCATCCTTCTGGTTCAACGTTCACCCTCTGATAAGACACTCCAAGGCGGTGGGCCGAGTCCTCGGAGGCGAGCGATTCTCTCGGTCTTAACCCCTTCCTGAAACTGAAGTCCCACTTCTCGCGAAGGCAGCGTCGGAACCTCGGCCGGTCCTTGCGGGACAAGAGGAGCCAAACGTGGCCGATGCCGTAGCGCGGATTCTGAACATCAAGAGGGCCGAACAGCCGTTGGCCCTGCTCTCGGCCCTTTTCTTCTTCTGTGTCCTTTGCGGCTACTTTTTCCTTCGGCCCGTCCGGGATGCGATGGGCGTCTCCCGAGGGATGGACGAGCTTCGCTGGCTCTTCCTTGTGACCTCCATTGTCTCTCTGGTCCTCGTCCTCGCCTTTGGCGGAATCGTGGCCCGCACGAACCGGCGACGGTTTATCCCTATCGCCTACGCGTTCGTCATCGCCTGCCTCATCCTCTTTTCCGGACTCCTCATCGCCGATGGAGCGGCGGGCGGCGGGCTGGTGGGGACGGATGCCGAGACAGGTGTGGCCCGTGGGGTCGGCTATGTCTTCTTCGTTTGGCTCAGCGCCATTAATCTGTTCGCCACCAGCGTGTTCTGGGCGTTCATGGTGGACATCTTCAACGTGGATCAGGGCAAGCGGATGTTTGCCTTTATCGCCATCGGAGGGACGCTTGGAGCGCTGTGCGGGGGTTGGGCCACGAACGTCATCAGTGGGCTGACTCAGTCGGTTTATCTACCCGCTGGCCTCATGCTCACCGGTGCCGGTTGGTTTGTCGCCGCCATCGTGGTGATGCGGACCCTGGACGACCTGGCACGGAGCTCTGAGGCTTCGCGCCTGGGGACGACCCCGGAAGGGGCAGAGCGCGGAGAGAATCAACAAGCAAAGCCTATGGGCGGGAAATTCTGGGAGGGAGTGAAGGCGGTTGCCACCTCTCCCTACCTCCTGGGAATCGGCGCCTACATCGTGCTCATGGCAATTTCGAATACGATGATCTATTTCACGCAGGCAAACGTCATACTGGAGAACACCGACACCTTCAGTCAGCGGGTGGCGGGCTTCGCTCAGTTCGATATGCTGGCTCAGGTTGCCACCCTCTTCACACAGATCTTCATCACTACCCACCTAATCAGGCGGATCGGGGTGGGTTGGACCCTTGCCATCCTTCCTTTGGTCACCATGGCTGGATTCGCCGTGCTCTCGGTCTGGACGGTTTACGGCGTGATGGCGGTCTTCCAGGCGATCCACCGAGCTGTGCGTTACGCCGTATCCAGGCCTGCCCGGGAAACCCTCTTTTCTGTGGTATCGCCCTCCGAGAAGTACAAAGCCAAGACAGTTGTGGATGTTTTCCTTTACCGGGGAGGGGACGTTGCCGGAGTGGGGGTCGACAGCGGCTTGGCCGCCCTCGGGCTGGCCATCGGTGGCGTTGCCGCGGCCACTGTACCCCTGGCCGGTTTATGGATGGGCATTTCTGTATCCCTCGGTCGAGCCCAGCAACACCGCGTAGCTGGCCAACCCGAGGGGAGGGAAGACGGGGAAGGGGACCGGAGTTGAGGCCGATGGGGACGGATCAGTACCCTGCCGAGATGGGGATCTTGATTCCTAGGCTTACGATGGGCCAGACTTTCAGGTACCCCCCAGCGTCATCCTCGACCTTTTCGGCTTCTTCCTGAAGGCTGGCCTGGATTCCGGGTACGGAGGCGACGGGGCCAGTTGCAGACATCACAATGTTAGCGTCCCCTGAAAGTGCCGCCCCGATGTCCAGGAAAAATCCGAAGCCACCCTCGGTGTGCTTCCCAAATCCAATTCCTGCAAAGGGAGCGATGGCGTCCTGTTTGACAACGCCGGAGATGGTTCCAGGAACGTCGTAGATCGTATTCCCAATCTCTTGGGATCCGGTGATCTCTGATTTCACCTTGATGTCTTCGGTCCGGGCCATGATCCCACCCATGATCCGGATGGGCCCCCCCCCGGGGTATACGTCGATCCCTGCTGTCCAAATGGACGAAGGGAAGGTGACGGTGTAGTCCTCTCCGTCGAATGAGCCATCATATTCGAAGGGGAAGAACCCAAACCCGCCCCTGAGGGCGATGACATCCGAAAGCCCGACGGCCAACTCTCCTCCGAATCCGAGAAACCCGGCCCGGCCCCCGATTGCGATACCCTGGCTCGCCAGCGCCGACGGGGCTGAGAGGAGGAAAAAGCACAGGAAGATCCAGCGAAACTTCTTCATGATCGACTCGCGAGTTTGGGCCTTTTCAGCCCCGGGGGAACCCCGACGCCGAGTAGTCTTCCGACTGCCGGGAAAGCAAAAACCTGCCGTGAAGATAGAAGTATGACGGACCAGAAACAAATGTTTTTCTTCGGCATCCCCTCCAGGCCTCTTCCGGTTCAGATCAATGAGGGAACCGGTCCAGGCTCTCGATGAAGGAGGTAATCTCTTCCTCGAGGTTGTAGAAATGGGGGCTTACACGGACATGACCCGGGCGGTGATCGACGATGATGCCCTCCTGGGCGAGATGAGCGACGGCCCCAGGGGGATCGGGATGCTGAACCATCACGATGGCGGATCTCTGCTCGGGGGCGGAGGGCATCGTGAGGCAGAACCCCCGGGCTTGGCACTCCTCCACAAGCAGTGCTGTGAGGTCCCGATTCCGGTTGGCGATCACCTCGATCCCGACCTCATCGATGATCTCCTGGCCACCCAGAGCCGTGTGTACGGTGGGTAGAGCTGGCGTTCCCATCTCGAAACGCCTCGCGTCGTCGTGAAAGCGGAAATCCCGGATGTCGAAATCGAAAGCGTTCTGGGCTGCGAACCAGCCTGTGATCCTGGGTTCCAGGGAGCGGGTGAGTTCGGAGCGTACGTACAGGTAGGATAGCCCGGGGCCTCCGCAAAGCCACTTCAACGGCCCACCGGTATAGAAGTCTACCCCTGAAGATGCCAGGTCCAACGGCACCTGACCGGCACCGTGGTATCCGTCGATGAGGGAGAGAGCCCCAGCTTCTCGTGCAATCTTCGCCAACTCTCCGAGGTCCTGGATGAACCCGGTCGTGAAGAACACATGGCTGGTGGCCAGGAAGAGGGTCCGGTCGTCAACGGCCTCTCGGAACTGGGCCGGATCCATCCCGATTCCGTCTCGTGATGGCAAGACCACGAGCTCGACTTCGGGCTTGACGGCCCACTGGTAGCCGAGGGTCGGAAAATCCAACTCGGAACAGACCACCCGGTTTCGACCTTCCGATGCCCGAGCGTGGACGCTCTCGGCTACCGCCGACAGGGCCGCAGAGGTAGATGGGAGCAGGGCCACCGTTCCCTCCGGGCTACCCGAGAAGCTCTCAAACCGGGCTCGCAGGAGGCTCATCCGTCCCAGCCAATGCTCGTACCACGCAGAAGCGCCCATGGTATGCCAGCGCTCACGGAACTCATCCAGATAGGCTTCTGCTCGAAAGGAAAGGGCTCCGAGGGAGCAGGAGTTGAGGTAGTTCTTCTTCTCCAGGATCGGGAATTCCTTCCGGGCTGAGAGGGGGGGCAGGGTGTTCACTCTTCGTCGTCCTTCCCGGTGGGTGGGGATTGGTTCGGGGGAAGCTCACGGTTCCGGTTCCATAAGGTAACTCGCCTCGCCCGGTCCCCCAGGAATTTGCTAGCTTCTCTGGATGGAACTTGTTCTTCTCTCTTTGCCATGGCTTCTCCTGGGCCTATACATGGCTCTCTTCGTAAGGGTTCCTCCGGACCTGGGGCCAGTCCCTGAGCAGGGGAGGGAGGAGCTTCCCTCGGTTTCGGTCATCGTTCCGGCCAGGAACGAAGCGCCCAATATCTCGACGCTACTCCAGTCTCTCGTGACCCAGGAATATCCGGACTTCGAGATCCTGGTGGTGGATGACCGGAGTGACGACGGGACCCCGGAGTTGGTAAAGGCTACCGCCCGTGGGAATGCAACGAGCCTTCGCCTGATTCCAGGGGAAACTCTACCGCACGGTTGGTTCGGAAAACCCTGGGCCTGTCTCCAGGGCGCCCGCCAGGCCAAAGGGGAAGTGCTTCTCTTCACCGATGCCGACACCCACCACGGCCCGCAGCTGCTTCTTGAGGCGGTTGCGGCGATGGAAGCTGAGGGAGCGGACGTCCTTACTCTTCTGGGCCGACAGGTCATGGGCTCTTTTTGGGAACGACTCCTCCAGCCCCAGTTCTTCATGCTCCTTGCCGCTCGGTACCCTCGGGTGGGGAGACCCCGTAGCCAGCGCCGTTGGCGGCATGCCATTGCGAATGGCCAGTACCTCCTTTTCCGCCAAGATGTTTACGCTGCCATGGGGACTCACGAGGTGGTGAAGGGTGAGGTGGTGGAAGACATGAGGCTTGCTCAGCTCTTGGTTAAGGGCGGTTGGCGGGTCCTGGTCAGGGAGGGACGGGGCCTCAGGACACGGATGTACCATTCTTTGGGAGGGTTGATTGAGGGGTGGGGAAAGAACATCGCCACCGGTGCTCTCCAGTCGACTGCGAGGTGGCTTCTTCCGATCATCCTCCCCCTGTCCCTGTTGGTGGGTGTAGGTCTTTGGGTCCTTCCTCCATCTCTATTGGTTTGGGCTCTCGTCACAGGGACGGAGGGGATTCTTCTGGATTTCAGTATCCTCACCACCGGATTTGGAGTTGTTTACTGGGGATTGGGAACGTGGGTTATGGGTGCGAATCCGCTTTTTGGCTTCCTCTACCCTCTGGGATCGATGGTCGGGGCGTTCATCTTCGTCCGGAGTTGGTTTCGGGGAGGAGAGATTCAATGGAAGGGGCGTCGCTATGAGATGCCTGAGGCCTCCAGGACCCTTGCGGGCTCTGAGTCGGTGAAGGCCGCCGCCCCCATGGACGAGTCCTCTGCCGTGGGACGGGGAGACGAGGGGGCATGAACCGTCCCCTTGTTCGGGCCCTGGAAGGAAAGGCCCGAAGCCTTGGGCTGGTCGATGTGGGGATCACGGCCCCAGATCCCTCTCTGCACATAGGGTTCTATAGAAACTGGGTCCGAGAGGGGTTTCACGGCGAAATGGGGTACCTGGCCCGGGAGGATTCCGTGGCCCGCCGAGGAGATCTCCGCCTCACGTTCCAGGATATTCGCTCCGTAGTTGTGGTGGCCCAGGAGTACTTCCAGGAAGATGCCCCGGGGGTTCCGGACGATCCGAGTCGGGGGGTGGTGGCTCGGTATGCACGGGGGGAGGACTATCACCAAGTTCTGAAGGGGCGCCTGCAGGCACTCCTTCAGTGGTTGGATGAAGAAGTCAGGCATACCGGTGTGGGAACCGGGGTCCGAGGGTTTTCCTACGTGGATACCGGCCCGATCCTGGAGCGGGAAATGGCCCGGAATGCTGGGCTGGGGTGGTTCGGAAAGAACACCATGACCATCCATCCCAAGCGGGGCTCCTACTTTTTTCTCGGGCTCCTCCTCTTGGACCTGGTCCTCCCGCCCTCAGAACCATTCTCGAGAGATCACTGCGGATCGTGCCAGGCCTGTTTAGAGGCCTGTCCCACGGGCGCCCTCCTGGGTCGGGCAAAAGACGGGGGTCCGCTCTTGGATGCCCGCCGTTGCATCTCGTACCTCACCATCGAGCTGAAGGGCCCCATTCCCCGGGAGTTCCGGTCGGCCATGGGGAACCGAGTCTTTGGTTGTGATATCTGCCAGGAGGTGTGCCCCTGGAATGAGAAGTTCGCACGGTCGGGGACCGAGACCGCCTACCGGGCCGGACCCGACACGGATGGACCGGCGTTGGTCGAGTTGATGGAGCTTTCCGATGAGGCCTTCTCGTCAAGGTTTAGCGGAAGCCCCGTCAAGAGAGCCAAAAGAAGAGGGTTTCTGCGGAATGTGGCGGTGGCCTTGGGGAACTGGGGTCACCGGGACGCAGTACCGGCTTTGGCCCGGGCCCTGGACGACCGGGAGCCTCTCATTCGCGGGCATGCCGCCTGGGCGCTTGGAGAGATCCTATCCAGAGTCGGAATCCCCGGGGATGGAGGCTACGAGGTAGCTGAGGCCCTCCTCTTCCGCCTGCACGTGGAGAAGGATCCTTGGGTGGAGGAGGAATTGGCGGCTGCCCTGAGGGGGTGATGGGACCCCGGCCTGCCCGCTCCTCTCCGACAATGGGTTCACCGGAGGGAGATGCCACGACCACCGTGAACCCGGTGGCGCTAAGCTTGGCCCGCATCACCACGTCTTCTTTAAACCACCCCCGAGTGGCTCCGAGGTTGGTTGAAGCCGGAAATCCCGGCCTAGTGCGTGGGTCACCCCGGCCTCCAGCACTTCGTCCCGGCCCGCCCGGATGCCTTCCACCGTCGGTCGTACGAACAGGTCCGGAACGATGCCGATGCGTTGGGTGGGCGTGCGGTCCGGATAGAAAACGCCGATCCCACTGATCATCGATTCCACGTTCCCGGGAAGCGGGATACGGGACACGTTGCCGTCTGCGCCGGCCGTAGTGCTTCCCACGACGATTGCGTTGGGGGCCACCCGAAAGGCCATGGTCGTATACTCGGCCTGGCTTTGTGTCACCTCATCCACCAGGATCACGACCTTCCCCGTGAACCGCGGCTCAGCGGGAAAGTGCGCCACCGGTTGGGTCCAGAGAAACGCTCCGGGGTTTGCCGGATCGGCTTTGGTGAATCGGGCAAAGGGTTCGGGCCCCGACACCAGGTGGCCGCCCAACGCGAATACCACGAACTCGCTCGGATAGTTGCGGAGGTCGATCACCAAAACCGCGGCCCCTTGGGCCTGCTGGATGTAGCTGGGGGCATTGGCAGCGACGACGGATGACAGCTTGAGGTAGGCCACACTGTCGGACAACATCTGGAACGTCGGTCCCGGCAGGTCGTGCCTGTAGGAGTTCCCAAGGTCGAGAGACGATCGTGGTGCCCGCGATACAGAGAAATCGAAGGCTCCGTCTCGCCCCAGGCCACTGACGGTAGCAGGCCCCGATCCCCGTGTCAGATATCTCGCCAGGTCCCTGAGACGCGCCGCCTGGTTGGACGCAGGGTAGTAGGGGGTCAGCGAGTCGATGAGCGTTTCGACGGGAACACCGTCGATGCTGTGGATCTCATCGCCCACATGGAGTCCCGTCGCAGGACCGAGTTGCTCATGGGAGTATCCGAAAACCACGAGCTTTTCGTCGACGAAGCGCAGCAGGACTGGGACCTCATCGTTGCCAACCGGGGGCCGCAAATGGAGCTCGGCCCACAGATTCGCGTGCGTATCGTGCACTCGGCCGGTCAACCGGATCATGGCCAACCGGTATTCGTCTCCATTCATCGACCCCAGGACGATGGGGATGAACTCGGCGAGGACGGTGTCCCAGTCCTCGCCCACCACGTCCCGATAGGGGAACCAGTACTCGATGATGTTCCAGAACCGAAAGAGAGCCAGGAGCCGATATCCCGCATCTGGGGCAGACTGGCCGCCGTACCGTGCCTCCGACGAGAGGTCCGGGTTGCCGAC
>CBDUAX010000155.1:0-9127 GCA_965365235.1 uncultured bacterium | reverse complement strand
AGTGGCCGGCGGACACATTCTCGAGCGGAACCGGCTGATCGCCGAGATGCAGGCCCTCCGGACGGCATTGGACGGGACCCGGTTCGCAGCGGACTCCTGCAAGACGGCCCTCTCCTGGGAGCAGGACGGCTTCCTGGCCTTCGACCGGCGGGTGGACTCCCTTCGAACCCGGATGGAGAGTTTCCAAGATCCCGGACGGGGCGGCGTTCCTCAAGAGCAATACCAGGAGTATCTGGAGAGCTTCGAGGTCTACAACGACTCGGTGGAGGTCTGGCAGGTCAGAGCCGACGGCCTTCGAGACAAGGAGTCAGCCTGTCGGGCCCTGGTAGAAGCCCACAATATTCTGGGAGACTCCATTCGCCGTCGACAGGAGGCCATGAGAGAGGGAGACCAATAGCTCTTTCCGGGGTTCGGCCATGCCTCAGACATCAACGATCCTGACCCGGTTCTTCGGGTGGACTGCCGGAGTATTCTTCAAAGTGGAACGCAGGGGTAATGAGGTCCCCAAGGGCCCCCTTCTGGTGGTGGCGAATCACCCGAATTCCCTCATCGACCCTCTCATCCTCTTCAAGACTCTGGATCGCCCTACTCGTCCCTTGGCGAAGGCACCCCTGTTCGAGAAGCGGGGCCTCGGCCTGATTCTCAGGGGAATGGGGGGCCTTCCGGTATACAGGAAGCGGGACGATCCGACTCTGGTCTCGCAGAATCGGAATACCTTCGACGCGGCGGTGGCCTCTCTGCACCGAGGAGAGGCAGTACAGATCTACCCCGAAGGACTCACCCACTCCCATTCGTCCCTGGCTCCCCTACGAACGGGTGCGGCCCGGATCGCATTTCAGGCGGAGGTGGAAAGGGATTGGCATCTGGGGCTCACCATCCTTCCGGTGGGGTTGACCTATCGTCGGAAGGCTTTTTTTCGGGGTGAGGCAGCGGCCCTGGTAGGGGACCCAATCCACCCGAAAGAGTGGAGGGAAGCCCACGCCGAGAACGACCGGGAAGCCGTCCGGAATCTGACGGAGCGTATCCGTGAGGGGCTTGAGGCAGTGACGCTCAACCTGGAATCCGCAGAGGAGAGAGAGCTCATCGAGGTCGCGGACCGAATCTATTCCCGGGAAGTGGGGCTCACCAGCTGGAGGGAAAGGGAACCGCTGGGGTCGCGGATGCCAAGGCTGCAGTTATTCGCGAAGGGGGCTGCCTGGCTGAGGACGGAAGACCCCCACGGGTACCGCCGCCTGGCCGCCAGGATTAGAGGATACGAACGAGCGGCCAGCGCCTTCGGGGCTGGGGAGGGTGAGATTCCCCCCCGCTACGAGGTGGGAGCCACTCTACGATATCTCCTGGTTGAGGGGTTCCGGTTTGTCCTGGGGGCCCCGTTCGCCCTTGTGGGGACCCTTGTTTGGTTTCCCATCTATTTCGGACTCCGGCCCATCGTCCGGCGAATCCAGCCCAAACACGAAGCCGTCTCCACCTATAAGCTCTCCACCGCCGCAGCCTTATCCCCGTTGAACGTCCTCTTCTGGTCGGTACTGGTCGGGGGGGTCGCGGGATGGAGGTGGGCCGTCGCCACCGCCGTGGGGATCGTTCCCCTGGGGCTGGTGGCGCTGAGCTGGTACGAGCGATGGGCCCGGATCCGAGAAGACGTAGGGCTCTTCTTCCGGGTAGCCTTCCGGAAGGATCGGCTGGATCGTCTCGCCCGAAGGCGGAAGAAGTTGGTGGAAGAGTTCGACAGGATCGGAGCGGCTATGGACGGAAGAACCCAGGGGAATGGGGAAGTGGCCGAAAAGTAGGGGAGACAACCCACCGAGGGCATGGAGTCCGAGCTCGGGCCGGGGAACGAAACGGGCTCAGCGGAGCCGGCTCGACCCATCGCTCCTGGCGCCGGGCTTGTTGCCCTCACCTCCTGTCAGTGACCGCCTAGGCGGCAGAGGACGGGCACAGGTGGGCCACCACGCACTCCCGACATCGAGGCTTTCGAGCAGGACAGCTTCCCCGCCCGTGGAAGATCAGGAGGTGTGAGAGGGGGGTCCACCGTTCCTGAGGGAAAACCTTCATAAGGTCGACTTCGACCTTCTCCGGGGTCGTTTCCCGGGTGAACCCCAGTCGCCCGGAGAGGCGTTTCACATGGGTATCCACCACCACACCTTCGTCGATCCCGAAGGCGTTTCCAAGGATGACATTGCCTGTCTTCCGCCCGATGCCCGGGAGCTTGGTGAGTTCCGCCAGGGTCCGCGGCAAGTTCCCCCCGAACTCCTCAAGAACCGCCCGAGCCATGCCCACCAGGTTCTTCGCCTTGTTCCGGAAGAACCCGGTGGAATGGATGATCCTCTCCACCTCCTCCAGGGGCGCCGCAGCCAGGGCCGCCGCATCGGGAAACCGCCGAAACAGGAGCGGGGTGACCTTGTTCACACGCTCGTCGGTGCACTGGGCCGAGAGAATCGTGGCCACAGCCAACTCGAAGGGGTCCCGATGAACCAGGGCCGTCTCGGCTTCGGGGTACTCCTTTTCGAGGAGATCGTAGACCAGCGCCGCTCGCTCCCGCCTGGCCTTCAACGTTTCACGGGGCACGGAAGGGCTCTCTCAATCCAGGACCACACGGCGGTAGGGGAGGGTTGTCCGCGTGGGCCCGTCGGATTCGGGGACCGGCTCGGGATCTCCAGCGGGAGGCTCCATTCCGGATCCGATCGGTTCATCTCTCACACGGCCAGGAAACACGTCCAGGTACCAGAAGATCCGCATGGCCAGCTTTACGGCCTCACCCCCGGCTTGGATGGCATAAAGCCCCTCCAGGTCGGCCCCAGGTATGTCCGTGGAAAAATCTTCCCCCTCCGGTCGAACCTGCATGGATGCCCAGGGAGCCGCCGCCGAAAGGGGCAGGGTCGGGAGAGGTACGACTCCGAGGCCAGGCCGCTCCTTTCGGATTCCCATGACCACGAGGATAGTTACGTTCTCGCCGTCGGGTGACGCCCAGAATATCCCGTCCAACGATTCAGGAGCCTCCTCCTCTCCGCTCACGGCCCAGAACATGTGTTGGGGGAATTGAACATAGCCCGCCTTCCCCGGGAGGGCCGGATTCCACTTCCCCTCCTCCGGCCCGTTTGCCACGAGGAACCTGATCACCTCGGTGTCGAGGAAAAGCAGAGGATGTCCGCGGTCCCAGAAATGGAAAGCCTGGAACAACAGGGCTCCATGGCGCTGAACCATTTCGGCGGGGTCGTCCTCCTCTCGAATCTCCCTGAGCGCCATCGCCGTTTCGCTGAGAAGCAGAAAGGCGTCGGGGTCGTCCAGGCTCCCCCCGCGTTCCTCCGCCTCCCCTCGAATGAGGGGAAACCACTGGGAAGCGAAATCCTCCCTCGGCAGAAGAAGCTCGTAGGGGGTGATCCTGGCGTATTTGTCAAACACCGGCATGATGGCTCCTTCCAGAGGGGGTTCCAGTCCAGGGCCGGGTGACCGGCCAAGGCCGTTCCCCCGAAAACCGCGGTCCTCAGTCCCCGCCCCCCAGGTACTGATAGCGACCCTCCGCCAACAAACGAAGGGCTTCATCAACGGCCGCCTTCAACTCCCTGTCGAATCCATCCAGTTCGTCCCTGGGAGTGTTTTCCGCCCAAACGTCCGGCGCCACGCCGTAGTTCTCCAGGTTGAGTCCATAGTTGTTGGGCCGAGAGGGGTCGTAATTCACCACCAGGGATCCCGGGGTGCGAATGGTCCCCCCATTGATGAGCCGGTAGCTCCCGGTCGCAATGACCGCTCCCATGGTGGGGGTTCCAACGATCCTGCCCAACTCCAGGTCCCTGAATCCGAGTGGGGTCACTTCCGAATCGGACGCGGACCGATGGTTGATCAGCATGACCTTGGGCCCGGCGATAGCCTGGCGAGGACGGCGGCCGGCGGCCCGGGATGCCCACCGGTTGTTCCAGTATTCGTACGGGCGCCGCTCGAGAATGTCGAGGATCTGCTGATCGGTGTTTCCGCCTCCGTTATAGCGGATGTCGACGACAATCCCCTGGGCGTTCCAGAACTGGTTGATCTCGTTCTCGAAAATGCGGAGAGAGGGCTGGTTCATCCCGCGGATGTGGACGTAGGCGATCTTCCCGTCGGATTCCCTTTCCACAAACTCCCGGTTCCCCTCTACCCACTCCTGGTACTGGACGTCCCGCATGGAAGCCGTCGTCCGAATCCTCAGGTCCCGTGCGTTCGCCCCGCCGGCGGCGTCTGCCACCCGAACGGTCACGTAATCATTCAGCGCTTCGTTCAAGGTTTTCCAGTAGTTGTCCCCGGCCCGAATCTCTTCCCCGTCGATGGCCAGAACAAAATCGCCCACTCCCAGATCGAGCCATTCCTTGTCGGCAGGCCCGTCCCGGTAGACATGGGAAATGCGGTGCCGTCCCTGGTCTGGAGTCATCTCGAACCCGAGAAGGCGAGTCTGGTACTCGTTCTCCATGGTCACGCTGGAGGGGCCCCGGACGCCCACGTGGGAAGCATTCAGCTCCCCGATCATCTGGTTCGCCAGGTCGTATGCGTCCTCGTACGTTCCCACGTGGGGCAAGAGGGTTTTGTATTCCTCCCGGTATGCGTCCCAATCCCTGCCGTGCATGTTCTCGTCATAGAACCGGTACTTCATCACTCGCCAGCTCTCTTCGAAGATCTGCTCCCACTCGGCCCTGTGATCGACCTTCACGGGAAAGCTGAAGGAAACCTGCTCTGCACGGGGGGAGCCGCCAGAGAGAGGCATCCGGAAGATTTCGGCGCCTCCCGCCGGTGTCCCGCCGAATCCGCCCCCACTGCGGAAAAAGAAGACCACCTCCCGATCTTTGGTGGGTTGGAGGTTCGAGAAGGTTCCGTCGGAGAGCTTCCGGGCCTCACCCCCTGAGATGGGGACCGAGAACAAGCCCGGGCCGTCCTCGTCACGGGACGTGAAGTAGACCGTCTTTCCATCGGCGGAGAGGAAGAAGCTCCCGGCGCCGTTTTCTCCCGAGGTGAGTTGCCTGACTCGGTCTTCGATTCCCTCGGGATCGACCCGGAGGGGCTCCGGCGGGGCGTCCGGTTCCTCTCTCCTACCCCGCCCTTCCCGGGCCTCATCTTCCTCCTCCTCCTCAGCCTCCTTCCTGCCCTTTACGAGGGGATCGTCGGGATCTTCCGTGAGACGAGCCAAAGGCGCCACAAAAAGGTGGGAGACGCCCCCATCCCGAGTGGAGAGGAACACCAGATGTTTCCCGTCGGGAGTCAGGGCCCCGCTCCGGTCCCGAAAGGGATCCCGGGTGACATTCTCCTCTTCGCCTGAGCCCAGGTTCAGGAGGTAGAGTTCGTCGTCTTCGTCCAGGTCACGCTTCCCGTACAGGATCCAGGCCCCGTCCGGGGAATACTGATGCAGGTCATAACCCCGGTTGATGTGGTAACCCAACTCCGTGACGTCCCCGGAAGCCACCTCTACCTCGAACAGGGTGTTGGCCGCCTCGAAGGCGAGTCGAGCCCCGTCGGGGGACCAGACGAAATTTCCGGTCTTGAAGGAGTCGTGATTCGAAATCCGCCGGCGCTCCCCTGTGGCCAAATCAACCACCCAGAGCTCTTCTCGGGCCCCTTCGTCGGAGACGTAGGCGAGCTGTGACCCGTCGGGAGAGAACTTCTGGAAGCGGTCCCGCCAAGCCGATGCGGTAAGCTGAACGGTCTCACCCATCTCCTCATCCACGGGAACCAGGAAGATCTCTCCTCGGCTGTCCACTGCCAGCGTCTTCCCGTCGGGATGTACGCTGAGCCCTTCGGCCCGGTCCCGGACATCCACCCACTCCACAGGGTTGATGGTAGGATCGAAGGCCAGAGCCACCGTGATCTTCTCCGGCGCTCCGGAGGTGATGTCCATCGTCCAGAGCTCATGGTCTTCCGTATAGATGAGCGTCCGACCATCGGGGCTGATGGACGGGTACTTCACCCCCACCTCGTGGCGGGTCACCTGAGCCTGGCCCGTTCCGTCGGGGTTCATCTGCCAGATGTTGAAGGTCCCGCCTCGCTCACTGAGGAAGTAGAGCTTTCCGTCGGCACCCCACATGGGTTCCCCATCGGGGACGTGATCCCGGAACCCCTGGAGGTCCGTGTCGGTGAGTTGGATGATGTCTCCCTGCTCCCGGTCCAGGAGGTACACATCCGGTGCCCGGTTCCCCTTGTACCCCTTCCGGGTGGTGTTCACCGAGATGCGGTTGAAAGCCAGATACCGGCCGTCCGCACTCACCGCCGCCGCAGCAGCGGCATCCATCTCCATAGGCATCGGCACCCCCCCCTCAGGGGACACCGTGTGAGCCGGAGACAGGAAGGGATGACTGCCCCTGGAGGTCGTGAAGATGATTCGGCCGTCGGGAGTCCATCCCTTCACCATGTCATTGGTGGTGTGGAAGGTCAGTTGGGTTGGCTCGCCCCCCTCCACCGGCAAGACCCAGACGTCGTAGTTCCCGAACCTGTCGCTGGAGAAAGCCACCCACTGGCCGTCAGCGGAGAACCGGGGCGCCACGTCTCGGGCCATATGGTTGGTCAGCCGCCGGGGGTCGGAGCCGTTCCGGTCCGCCAACCAGATATCGCCACGGTACGAAAACGCGATCCGATCCCCGGCCACATGAGGATCCCGCATGAAGCGGATGGGTTCAGCGGTCCGCACTATTCCGGGGTCATACAGGGGAACAAGACCCTCGGAGGGTGCGGGAGACGCTATCAGGAGAAGCGCCGAAAGGGAGAGTATTACGGGCCGGAGGAGGATCATCTTTGACTCCAGGAGCCAGGGGTGGGTTTTCGGGAACTGGCCCAAAGTACGGCGCCGGCCAGCCTCACGAAATCGAGGGACTCGGTCCGGTCCCGGATCGCCCCCCGCCGAAATCCGGCGTACTTTGGGTGAAACGCCCGAAGAACCGGGAGCCGAACTGACTGACGAGCAGATTTCCGCTATCGAAAAGCCTTGAAGACGTCCCCTCGCCAAGGAGACCCAATGTCTCGGAGAACCTCAGGCAGCCCGACTCGGCTGCTGCTTTCCCTTGTCCTTTTTGCCCTTCCGGCCCAGGCGGCCCTGGGCCAGTCCACGGACTGGCTCGAGACTCCGGCCGAGGCCACCAACTACCAAAACGGTGGCACCCTCTACGGGCCCCTCATGGACTTTGTCTATGAGCTGGAGTCCCGGACCGAACTCATGAGCGTTCAGAAGCTCACGGAAACCCTCGGGGGTCGGGACATGGTCCTCTGTGTTCTGTCCAATCCCCCCGTATTCCGGCCCGGAGACCTGGCGGGAGCAGACAGGCCCGTGGTCCTCATCGTCAACAACGTTCATGGCGGGGAGGTGGCCGGGAAAGACGCGGCCATGGCCCTGATGCGGGACCTGGTGTTGGGGGACCTTCGTCCCCTCCTGGACGAGGTGACGGTCCTGGTAGTTCCCACCATCAATCCAGATGGGGCGGAGGTCCGGCGGCGGACCAACGATGAAGGGTTCGACATGAACCGGGATTACATCAAGCTGGAATCCCAGGAAATCACCGCGCTGGTGACCCGGGTGGTGAACGAGTGGCATCCACATATCCATCTCGATACGCACCACGGTGGTGCCGCACCCTACACCCTGACCTATCAGGGGAATATGAACCCCGCCGGGGACCCGAACATCATGGCCTTCGGGGACGAACAGATCCTGCCCCGGGTCCGGGAAGCCTTGAGAGCAGAGGGGTATGAGGGTTTCTGGTACTCGGGCCCTTCCACGGTGAACGGTGTGGAAGGCTGGGGGCCGACATCGGTTGAGCCCCGGAAACAACATGTCTACTCGACACTGGCCAATATGGTCGGGTTCCTCTATGAGACCCCTTCCGGGACCCATAGGGTCGTGGAAAACGGGACGCGTGTGGTCCCGGTCCCGGATGAGGAACGCTACATGCATCAGGTCCGAGGCCAGTACATCGGCCAGCGAGAGCTGATCCGTTTCGCAGCTGAGAGGGGGGATGAGTTGGTGGACGTGGTGGCAAAGGCCCGGGCCGACGCCATCGCACGGGGGAACAACGACTCGGACAACGACCAGATTCCGTTGGCGTACGAGCAGGTGGAACGCTATACCACCGAGTTCTGGCGCAGAGTTGGCGGCGGTCGGGGCGGCGGGGCCGACACCGAGTACGAGCTGGTCACGGCTCCGGTCTTCACCAAATGGACGCCCACCCGGACTACCACTCGGCCATGGGGATACCTTTTTCCAAATAGCCTCTCGAAGATCGTCCCACTCCTCCTCGACCACGGGATCACGGTCAAACAGCTCACGGAGGAGGTGGAGATCGAGGTGGAGGCCTACTCGGCGACCAGCGTCACCCACACCGAGTACTTCCAGGCCCACTACCTGAAAGCAGTGGAAGCCGAGAAGGAAGTGAAGACCGTCACTATGCCCGCTGGCTCGTTTTTCATCCCCAGCGGGCAACCCATGTCGAATTTCATCTCCTACATCTTCGAGCCGGAGACAAACGACAACCTCATCACCTGGGGATTCCTGGACAATGTCCTGCGGGTGACGCCGACTGAGAATGAGATCGCAGCCCAGCGGGCCGAGATGGAGGCCATGTTGGCCGGGATGTCTGCGCAGGATCGGGCCCAGTTCGGCGCCCGCATCGAGCGGCAGATGCAGGCCGCTACCCGCCCCCAGGAGATCCCCATGTATCGAGTCATGAACAAGACCGACATCCCCGGGGTCCTGGTCCAGGCGTTCAATCAGTACGACCGGACCCGCTATATCCGGTACTGAGTGGTTGATGTTTGAGGGGCCCGGCGGCCGTTCCGGATGGCCGCCGGGCCCCGCTCTTTTTCCCTCACCCTTCCGACCGTTTGTAGATCCGCCCACCCTTCATCACGAACCCGACCCGCTCGGTGGCGGTGATGTCTTCGAGAGGATTTCCCGGGACGGCGATGATGTCGGCCAGACGTCCCGCCTCCAGTACGCCCCGGTCCGACACCCGGATCAGCTCGGTGGCATGGACCGTAGCGCTCCGGATGGCCTCCAGGGGGCTCATCCCCAGCCCCACCAACACCCCGAACTCTCTGGCGTTGTCGCCGTGGGGATACACGGCGGCGTCCGTGCCGTACGACATGTCGGCAACCTCGACGCCTCCCGTCGGCGCCTGCTCGAGAG
>CBDUAX010000154.1:0-9132 GCA_965365235.1 uncultured bacterium | reverse complement strand
GGTCTCCAAATTGCCGACCGAACAGGCTATGTGCTCTGTGGAATCCATCGCCTTTTGCCCCAAATCGGAGAGGCGTGCCTTCAGGCTGGGAACATCGGAGAAGCCGAGGCCGTCTCGAGCCGGTTGAAGAGGTGCGGGAGGGAGCTGGACCACGATCTCGCCAGGGCCTGGGGCACTGCCGGGGAAGCTCTGGTGGCCTGGAAGAAAGGCGATCCTGTCAAAGGGGCCGACCTGCTTCGGCCCGCGGCAGAGATCCTGGATAGCATCCCTCTTGTATTCGACGCTGCCCGGCTGAGGCGACAGTTGGCCGGGCGCCTCCACGAAATCGGGGACGTGGAGGGTGCCAGGAAAGAGCTGGAAGGGGTCCGAGAGGTTTTCCTACAGCTGGGAGCTGTTCCTGAGCTTCAGAAGACTCTGGACCAGCTGGACGAGTTGGAGGCTTGAAGGACTCGGTCGCCTTCTCGATGGCATCTCCTCCCTTGAACGAGTCCCTATCGAAGTTCACCCCACCACCACTCCCCAGGGCTTCGAGATAAAGGGGGGACGGGAGCGGTCTCTCCTTCGCCGCACCTTTTGTGTTCCATTATAGGGCCGGCCCGGAAATGGAGCCGGTGGGAAAGCTGCGGATGTCCACTACCGACAACCCCCGAGGTTCAGCTGTTGCGGCTGACGCAGTGATCCCGGTGGTGAGGAAAAATCGGCGGTGTTACGATTCCCACCGACCCACAGTTTCTGATCCCACTCCGCCCCTGGAGGAAAAGGAGTCCGGTGTGAAGACACTTCCAGCGGCTTTCACCGTCTTTCTGTCCTTTTGCGCACTCCCACTGGGCCCGGCACCGCCTTCGGCCGCTCAGGTCTATGAACCCACCTGGGAGTCTCTGGACAGCCGGCCCATCCCTGGGTGGTTCGGCGATGCCAAGTTCGGAATTTTCATCCACTGGGGAGTGTACTCGGTCCCAGCCTGGATAAGGGTCCAGGAGGGGCGGTATGCTTCCTATGCCGAGTGGTACTACGCCCGCGTCATGGGCGAACTCAAGGGCGACGAGGATTTTCATGAGCGAACCTTTGGGGAAGACTTCGAGTACCGGGATTTCGCGCCCCTCTTTACCGCCGATCTCTTCGACCCAGGTCTCTGGGCAAACCTTTTCGCCGAGTCGGGGGCTCGGTACGTCGTCCTCACCAGCAAACACCACGACGGGTTCTGCTTATGGCCCACTGCCAGCCCCTTCAAGGGGGGTTGGAACAGCATGGAGGTGGGGCCTAGGCGTGATCTCGTGGGCGAACTATCCGAAGCCGTTCGGGCCCGAGGCCTCAGGATGGGGCTCTACTACTCCCTCATTGAATGGGAAACGAACCGGACGGGCCGGACCCCCAGCGGACGCTTCATCCCCAAGGAGGCCATGGACAAGTACGGCATCCCTCTCGATCGATACGTCGACGACCACGTGATCCCCCAACTCCGGGAACTAGTGACGGGATACCAGCCGGCAGTCATCTTCTCCGACGCCGGCGAGTGGGACCATGACGAGACCTTCTGGAAGACCAAAGAGTTCCTCGCCTGGCTTTATAACAACGCGCCGAACAAAGACGAGGTCGTCGTCAACGATCGTTGGGCCAAGGGGATGGTCGGAAAGCACGGGGACTATTTCTCCAGCGAGTATCAGGACCTTGAGGGGGTTGGAGCCCAGCATCCGTGGGAGGAGAGCCGCGGCATGGGCCGCTCCTATGGGTACAACCGGGCTGAGAACATCAATCATTACCGGACGTCGAAGGAGCTTGTTCATGAGTTGATCGACGTGGTCAGCCGCGGTGGAAACCTCCTCCTCAACGTGGGCCCTACGGCCGACGGGAGGATCCCGGTGATCATGCAACAGCGTCTTCGGGATATCGGCTCCTGGCTGGAAATCAATGGGGAGGCCATCTATGGCACCCGCCCCTGGTCCCCTGAAGGCACCCGACCATCCGAGGGTGAGGGGTCGTCGGGTGGTGGGTCCTTGGGAATTCGCTTCACCCGGGATGGCCCGGACCTCTTTGCCCACTTCCTGGAATGGCCGGAGGGGGAGGTCCACATCGAGGGGATCGACCAAACCGAAGATCTCACGGTGGAGTTGCTCGGCTACCCAAAGCCCATCGAATGGGGCGCTGGGCAAGGCTGGATCTCTTTCGCTCCCCCCCTGATGTACCCCAGCGAGATGCCCAGTCCGTACGCCTACGTATTCAAGATTGGGAACGCTCTGCGTTGACTTTTTTTGAGACCCTCCGGCCCTTTGGGGGCCGGGGGGAGGTGACAATCGTGACCACGACCATCACTGGAATCGAAACGTTCGACATCCGGTTCCCAACCTCCCGGGGTCGGCACGGTTCCGACGCCATGCATCCCGATCCGGATTACTCGGCAGCCTATGTGATCCTGAAAACCAACCGCCCTGACGGGTTGGAGGGCCATGGTCTCACCTTCACCATCGGCCGCGGGAACGAGCTGTGCGTGTCGGCTATCGAGGCTTTGGCGCCACTGGTGCTGGGAGCCACCCTCGAATCCATCAAGGCCGACATGGCCGGGTTTTGGCGGCGGCTCACCAGCGAGTCGCAGCTCAGGTGGGTGGGGCCGGAAAAGGGTGTGATTCACCTGGCCACTGCGGCTCTGGTGAATGCTGCGTGGGACCTCTTCGCCAAGACCGAGGGGAAACCGGTTTGGAAGCTCTTGTCGGACATGACCCCCGAGGAGTTGGTGGCGTGCATCGACTTCCGCTACCTGACCGACGCGCTCACACCGGAAGAGGCCATTCAGATCCTCCGCCGCCAGGCGCCGACCCGGGCGGTACGGGAAGCTGAGATGCTGCGAGAGGGGTACCCCGCCTACACGACCTCTGCCGGGTGGCTGGGATACTCGGACGACGAGATCCGCCGTTTGTGTCGCGAGGGAGTTGCCGCCGGATGGTCCCACTTCAAGGTCAAAGTGGGGGAGGATCTGGAGGACGATCTAAGGCGATGTGCTCTGATCAGGGAGGAGATCGGTCCAGAGCGAAAGCTGATGTTGGACGCCAACCAGAGGTGGGACGTCGTGGAGGCCATCGACCACATGCGGGAGCTGGCCCGCTTTGATCCGTGGTGGATCGAGGAGCCGACCAGTCCCGACGACATCCTGGGTCACGCGGCCATTGCAGAGGCCCTTGCACCCATCGGTGTCGCCACTGGTGAGCAATGCCAGAACCGGGTCGTCTTCAAGCAGCTCTTGCAGGCGGGCGCCATCAGCTTCTGTCAGATCGACGCCTGTCGGCTTGGGGGAGTGAATGAGGTTTTGGCAGTACTCCTCCTGGCCGCCAAGTTCCGGATTCCGGTTTGTCCCCACGCCGGGGGCGTGGGGCTGTGCGAGTACGTGCAACACCTGGCCATCTTCGATTATCTGTGCGTCAGCGGCTCGCTGGAGGGTCGGCTCGTCGAATATGTCGACCACCTGCATGAGCACTTCGTGGATCCGGTGGTGATCCGTGATGGCCGTTACGCGGTGCCCTTGGCTCCGGGATACAGCATCGCCATGAAGCCGGGATCCCTCCGCGACTACTCGTTTCCGGACGGCTCAGCATGGAATCCGTAGGCAGCTGAATCCGGAGGTCGAGGTTATGCGCCTCCAACCGGTGAGCCTTCGATCTTGAAGGAGTAGGCGTGGTCACCCGGCCTGTCGTCCTCCTCTTGCAGACCTTCGGGCAAAGTGATGGTCAAGCCGGTCACACGATCGAAAGACCACTGCATCGGTTCATCGTAGCCGAGAAGGTAGATCCCTGACCCCGGCGCTGGTTCGATGTGGCGAAGCCTCATCTCACGGCCAGGCCAGCCCAGGCTGATGGCGTAGGTGTGGCTCCCGGCCTGGGTGTACCGAACGCTGTTCCCATCCTGATGGCGGGTCCACGGCCGACTTCCGTAGAGGGCTTCCCCGTTCACATCCATCCAGTCGCCGATTTCGGCCAGGAGCCCCACGCTCTCTGGCGGGATGAAACCCTCCGCGGTCGGCCCCACGTTCAGGAGGTAGTTTCCTCCCTTGGCCACGATGTCCACCAGGTTGTGGATGAGCGTTTCAGCCGATTTCCAGTTGTCGTCCGCTGACTTGAATCCCCAAGAGTCGTTCATCGTCATGCACGATTCCCAATCCAGCGATGTGATCCCCTGGAGGATCTCCTGCTCGGGAGTCCCGAAGTCCCCGGCATACAGCTGGTCGGTTCTGGTCATGCCCTGCATGCCCTGCCGGCCCTTGTCCACCCGATTGTTGATGAGGATTTCGGGCTTCAGGGACCGGATGAACCGGTACATGTCGAGGCCCATCTCGTGGGTCCACTCTGGGATCCATTCCCCGTCGAACCACAGCACCGCGGGGTCGTAGCCGGCCACCAACTCTCGAAGCTGGGGCTTCAGATAGGCCTCGACGTAGCGGGGGAACTCCGGGTTGCTCTTTTCCCCGGTGTTGTAGGTAGGGTAGTGGGGTGCCTGGGCGTCAGGGTGGTGCCAGTCCATGATCGAGTGGTAGAAGCCGAGTGGAATTCCCCCTCTTTTCGACGCGTCGGACAGCTCCCGCAGAATATCACGCCCAAAGGGCGAGGCATCCGCGATGTCGTAGTCCGACACCTCAGAGTCCCACAACCCGAACCCGTCATGATGCTTGGAGGTGATGATGATGTACCTCATCCCGGCGTCAATGGCGATACGCACCCATTCGTCGGCATCGAAACCCACGGGGTTGAACTGGGCGGCGAAGGTCTCGTACTCCGACACCGGGATCTTGGCGGTATTCATGATCCACTCGCCGACACCCCCCACCGGTTCACCCTGATAGACCCCCGCTGGGACTGCGTAGGGGCCCCAGTGGATGAACATTCCGAAGCGAGCATCGCGCCACCATGCCATGCGGGCGTCGAACGCCTCCAGGGTTTCGTCGAGATAGTCCGGGGTTTGGCCGGGATCGGCCGGGACCGGCCCGGCGCAGCCGAAAGCGATGACAGTAAGGAGCAGGATTGATAGAGGGTTCCTGCCGGTGGGAAGGTCCATTGTCTTCACCCTCTCTTTCAACCGGTCGACCCTGGGCGGATCTTCGATCCCGGAGATCCACTGGCCAGACCGCTCACCATGAACGGACCCGGGGTTCCCGGGAATCGTACGATACGGATGGACCGCAGGCCACATTGACCGAGGCATGGACCCCCGGCACTTTCACAGCTTCAGCGGTTCGCCTGTCGGAGGAAAACCCATCTGTAGGAAAAGGGGTGTGTCCCTCGACGGCGGTCGCGGAGTACCAAACCAAAAGAAAATCCTGGGAGCCGACCGTGAGTAACGATGCTTTTCGACTCGACGGCAGACGCGCCGTTGTAACCGGCGGAGCCAGTGGCATAGGACGAGCCATCGCCCTGACCTTCGGATCCTGCGGTGCGGCCCTCCACCTCCTCGATGTGGATGAAGAGGGCGCCACAGCGACTGTGACTGAGATCATCCATGGGGGCGGAAGGGCCAGCTTCCACCGGTGCGATGTGGGCGATGAAGAAGAGGTGGGCCGGGCAATCGGGGAGGTCCTCAGGCAAGGGGGCATTGATATCCTCGTTAACAACGCCGGCATCGCCCACATCGGGAATGTGGAAACCACGACGGGTGACGACTTCGACCGCATTTGTAAGGTCAATGTCAAAGGGGTCTACCACTGTATGCGCGCTTGCATTGGGAGCATGAAGGAGAGCGGAGGGGGGGTGATCCTCAACATGGCCTCCATCGCCGCCACCGTCGGAATCTCTGATCGCTTCGCGTATTCGATGTCCAAGGGAGCCGTCCTGGCCATGACCTATTCGGCGGCAAAGGACTATGCCCCCTTTGGCGTGCGGGTGATCTCCGTCTCCCCGGCTCGGATTCATACTCCTTTTGTGGACGGATTCCTACGGGAAAACTACCCTGGAAAAGAGGAGGAGATGTTCTCCAAGCTCTCCGCAACCCAACCCATCGGGCGCATGGGGACACCCCAGGAGGTTGCCGAATTTGCCCTGTATCTCTGCTCCGATGCCGCCGCCTTCGCCACGGGAACGGACTATCCCCTGGACGGTGGCTTCATCAGACTGAATTCCTGAGGAGGGAGGCATCATGAGGCTGATCCGGTTTGGCGAACCCGGGCAGGAGAACCCGGGGATTTTGGGCCCCGACGGTCTGGCCCGGGATGTTACCGAGTTCGGGGAGGACTGGAACGAGGACTTCTTCGCCAGCGAAGGCCTGGCCCGTCTTGGATCGTGGCTGGCAGAGCATGGGATTACTCTTCCTGTCCTGGGCGACAGTGTTCGCCTGGGCCCCTGTGTCGCCCGGCCTTCCAAGATCATTTGCATCGGATTGAACTATGCGGGCCATGTGAAGGAGACGGGAGCGCCCATGCCCACCGAACCCGTGGTCTTCTTCAAAGCGACAACCGCCCTCTGCGGACCCAACGATGATATCGTCATCCCGCCAGGTTCGGTGAAGACCGACTGGGAGGTTGAGTTGGCCGTGGTGATAGGAAAGCGCGCCACGTACGTGTCCGAGGATGAGGCCATGGAGTTCGTGGCCGGTTACGCGCTTCATAACGACTACAGTGAACGGGATTGGCAGCTGGACCGTGGCGGACAATGGGTGAAAGGGAAGAGCTTCGACACCTTCGCCCCCATCGGCCCCTTCTTGGCCACGAAGGAGGAACTGGTCGATCCCCACCGGTTGGGACTCTGGCTCGAAGTCAACGGCGAACGGCTTCAGGAGAGCAACACTTCGGACATGATCTTCAAGGTTCCGGAGCTGGTTAGTTATCTGAGCCGGTTTTTGACTCTGCTCCCGGGAGACATCATCTCCACCGGCACTCCTTCCGGAGTTGGCTTGGGGATGGATCCGCCGCGGTACCTGAGGCCGGGAGACGTAGTCGAGTTGGGCATCGAGGAGCTGGGGAGCTCGACGCAGAAGGCTGTGGCCTCCCTGGACCCGGGCGTGTAGGGGGTCGGATGAAGGTCGACGCTCACCAGCACTTCTGGCACTTCGATCCGGTTCGCGATCGTTGGATTACGGAGGAGATGTCGGTTCTCAGGCGCGACTATCTGCCTGAAGAGTTGGAATCGGTCCTGGCCCCTCAGGGGATCGAGGGCACGGTGGCCGTGCAGGCTGACCAGTCCGAGGAGGAAACCCACTTTTTGCTTGGTCTGGCCCAGGAACATCCCTTCATCTTCGGAGTGGTGGGATGGGTTGACCTCCTGGCACCTGACCTGGAGGAACGACTGGGTACCTTCTCGGGGTTCGATCGGTTTCGAGGGGTGAGGCACATCGCCCAGGCTGAAGCCGACCACTTTTTGGCCCGGGGCGACGTAGCCCACAGAATCGGGTTATTGAAGGGTTTCGGACTCACCTACGACCTCCTGGTCTACCCCCGTCAACTGCACGCCGCCCTTTCGCTGGTGGCCCGACTCCCCGAACAACCCTTTGTGTTGGACCACGTGGCAAAACCTCCCATCAAAGAGGGGAGGCTGGAGCCATGGGCCACGCTCATCAAAGAGTTGGCGAGAAGCCCAAATGTGTCCTGCAAGGTCTCCGGGTTGGTGACGGAGGCTGAGTGGGAGAGATGGCAGCCATTGGATTTCCGCCCCTTCCTGGACGTGGTCTTCGAGGCCTTCGGCCCGGATCGTGTCATGTGGGGCTCCGACTGGCCCGTGTGCCTTCTTGCCGCCAGCTACCGGGATGTGTGGGGTCTGGTGGAAGACTATGCGGAGGCCATGTCTCCGGTGGACCGGGAGAAACTGTTCGGAGGAAACGCCGCCGAATTCTACGGGTTGGGTGTCTGATCTCAACCAGGGGAGGGCAGCATGGACCTGGCGATTGCGGGGAAGGTGGTTGTGGTAACGGGAGGGGCAAAGGGTATCGGCGAGGCTGTCGTTCGAGCCCTGGTGGATGAATCGGCGGTTCCAGTCATCGTCGATCGAGATGGGGCCGCAGCCCAAGGACTCCGGGATGAGCTGACGGCAGCCGGGCATGGCTGCCACGCCATCGTCCGGGACCTGGCCGAACCCGGAGCTTGCCAGGAGGTGATGGAGGAGGTGGATCGGGGGCCTGGAAGGATCGATGCCCTGGTGAACAACGCCGGAGCCAACGATGGAGTGGGGATCGAGTCCGGGACCGCGGAGGCCTTCCTGGGCTCTCTCCGGGAGAACCTTCTCCACTACTACGAGATGACGCGACTGGCCCTACCCTATTTACGGGAAGCCCAAGGGGCCATCGTGAATATGGGTTCGAAGGTGGCCCTGACGGGGCAAGGGGGAACCTCGGGGTACGCTGCAGCAAAGGGAGGGATTCTCGCCCTCACCCGAGAGTGGGCTGTGGATCTCTCGACGTATGGAATCCGCGTGAACACAGTGGTGCCCGGTGAGGTGATGACCCCCCTTTACCATCAATGGCTCGCCACCTTCCCGGACCCTGAGGAGAAGTTGGCGGGCATCGTGGCGAAGATCCCCCTCGGGGGACGGATGACCGAACCCGCCGAGATCGCTGCGAGCGTCGTCTTCCTCCTCTCTCCCAGGGTCGGTCACGTAACCGGACAGCACCTTGTGGTGGACGGGGGATACGTCCACCTGGATCGGGCCCTGACCTGAAAGGAGTTCGCCATGCTCAAGGCTGGCATCCTCAACCCTCACCTCCTCAGCCTCATCGCCCGGGTCCGGCACACCAACACACTCGTCATCGCCGATCGAGGGTTTCCCTTCTGGCCTGAGCTGGAGACCGTGGACATTTCCCTGGTGGACGACGTCCCCACGGTCCGGCAAGTCTTGATGGCCTTGAAGGAGACCTTCCTTTGGGGCGCGGCCTTCATGGCCGAGGAATTCAGGGCCGCGAATGGAGAGTCCGCCCTGCAAAAGTACTCCGACCTGGTGGCTCCGGCCGCGATCCGATTCGAGCCCCATCTCGAGTTCAAGAAACGTGTCCCGCGGGCCGTCGGACTGATCCGGACCGCCGACACCACCCAGTACGGCAATATCATTCTCGAGTCGGCCTGAATTTCCAGCCACCGAGGGGCCCTTGATCGTGACAGATTCTGTACCGGGGAAGTCTTCGACAGCGCAGCCCACGGCCTCCGCGGGGCTCGTTCCTCCCAACCTCCTTCTC
>CBDUAX010000153.1:0-9197 GCA_965365235.1 uncultured bacterium | reverse complement strand
GTTGAGTGCCCCCCAGATTCGCGAACTCCTGGCCGGACAGTACGCCCTCCTCTATTCCGACCCGGTGGTAGAAGTCGTCTCCCGCTTGAAGGTGAACGTTACGGGTGCGGTCAGGAGTCCTGGGCATTATCTCCTCGACCCCTCCTCAACGTTGATCGATGCGTTGGCCACTGCGGGTGGGGTCGGGTCAGAGGTGGATATCGGCTACTACGCGGCTTCTGACCCGGCGCTCTCTCGGTTCGTCCGAAACGGGGAGCTCTTCATCATGGACCTGCGGCCAAACACAGCCGATCCCTCTGTTTTCTCTCTCCCTGTTCAATCGGGAGACTGGATCCATATCCCTATTGCCGAACGTTCTCGTGTTCGGGAACAGGTCCAGTTTTGGTCAGGGATTGTCTCGTTGGCCCTCTCGACGGTGGCCCTCATCGTCTTGATTGGCGGTTGAACGAGGCTTGTCATGTTTCACGGCACCCAGGAAGGATGGATCGAGGTCGTCTCCGGCGTGATGTTCAGCGGCAAGTCGGAGGAGCTCCTACGAAGAGTCCGCCGAGCGCTCATCGCAAAACGGAATGTCCAGGTGTTCAAGTCCCATCTCGATGACCGCTACGGCGGCCTTTTTACCGTGATGTCCCATGACGGTCACCGAGCTGATGCTCTCCCTGTTTCCAATTCAGTCCACATCGCTGAGGCGGTTCTGCCCGAAACTCAGGTGGTCGCCATCGATGAGGCCCAGTTTCTCGACATGGGTGTGGTGAGGGTCGCGAACGCCCTGGCAGACCGAGGAGTCCGAGTGGTCGTAGCCGGGACCGACATGGACTTTCGGGGAGAGCCGTTCGGACCCATTCCCCAACTCCTGGCAATCGCCGAAAAGGTGGACAAGCTCCATGCCATCTGCGTCCGATGCGGGGACCTGGCCACCAGGAATCAACGCCTGATCGATGGGCATCCGGCTCCAGCTGAGGGTCCAACGATCCAGGTGGGCGGCTCGGAGAGCTATGAGGCCCGTTGCCGGAGGTGCCACGAAGTCCCCGCCCGGGACCGGGCCCAGGTGGAGATTCAGATGGACCGGAGAGCCTCATCTGACTCTGCCAAAAGCGAGGCCCCCTAGCCGGCCTCTGGGGGAAAGGAGTGGCCGCCTATTCTTCCCACCTGGCCTTTCTGGACCCTTCAGAGAGGCCGAAACACCCATCCCACCGCCCCACCCTGTGCGCCACCTTCCGTCATGGCAGACGAATCCGTAGTCACCAAAGGGACCCTACTGGACGAAAGAAGCCCGGCGCCTTTTCGGTCGGTTTTTGGCCAGCTTCTTTCTGAAAACACCCGGTTGGACACCGCCATTCTCCGGGTTCGCCTGAGCGGGGTGGACCTCACCGAACAGGAAGCAGGAGGACTGGAGAGACTCCGAATCCTCGTGGCCCACGTGAACGCCCAGACCCTCGAGGAAGAGGCTTTTGCCCTTCTCATGGATCCCGCCAAAAAGGAGACGTTGCGTACCGTGGAGGGATTGCTGAGAGACAGGCGGTTGGAGATTCGGTCGGCCCCGTTGGCCGGGTGGTCACCGGATTTTTCTGTCTTTTCAGGGCCCGAGGGGCCATCAGCACTCCTCCTGGGCCTACACTGGATTCAACGGCCCTTTCCCCACCGAGGGCCCGCGTGGATGGCATGTTTCGGCGGGGAGGAAGCCCGTCACGGCGCACGTAGGTTCGAAGAACTGTGGGCTGGTTCACATGAGATCGGCCCGGCCATCCTCAAGCTCCTGGAGAGGGCTGTGTCTCGGTGGGATCCGGGCAGAGCGGGGAACGGGGGGAAGGGGGCAAGAGGAAGCCAAAGGCGCAGCGAAATCGGGGTGTCTGGTTGAGGCAGGGGCGTCCCCCCTGCTGCAAGCCGGAAGCCCGTTGACACTCCAAGATGGCCTGGGTAGCTTTTTTTTCTCCCGGTTTACCGGGGTCTTTCCGGCGTAGCTCAGTTGGTAGAGCAGACGGCTGTTAACCGTCGGGTCGCAGGTTCGAGTCCTGCCGCCGGAGCTTGTTCGGCTCGGTTGCCCCGGTCCAGATTCCACTCCGGACCGGGGCTCGCTTTTTGTCGTCTCAGTGGGGATACCAACCTGCCCCGGCACCCTCGCCGGCCTCCGGAGACGCAGCCAGCCCCGGGCCAGGGAAGGAACATAGACCGGGTCCGGGTCGAATCGTTATCGTTCAGGATTCTTCGGAGGTCCGCTACCATCACCATCCGTGGCGGATCCTCCGCTTTTCTATCTAGAAGAAGCACGGCCCCCGTGATCCGGGACCCAAAGACGCAGATGAGCGCTAACCGAAACAAGATCCCATATTTGCCCGAGTCCCTGGATGGGCTCGCCGATATCGCCTTGAATTTTTCCTGGCACTGGAATCGGTTTGCCCGGGAGTTGTTCAGGGACATCGATCCCACGCTATGGCACCTCTCTGGCCGAAACCCCATCGAACTCCTCCGAAGAGTCGACCCGGCCCGACTGCAATCTCGGACCAGAGACCCGGATTTCATGGCCCTGTTTCAACGTGCCCGAACTGCCCTCGAGTCGGAGCATGCCGAGGATACCTGGTTCTCTGAGAACTTCCCCGATCTGAAAGAGAAGAGGGTCGCCTATTTCTGCGCCGAATTCGGGATCCACAAGTCCGTCCCGATCTACTCTGGCGGTCTTGGGGTTCTGGCTGGAGACCACTGTAAAGCGAGCTCTGATCTCGGGGTTCCCCTGGTCGGAGTCGGTCTCCTCTATCTCAGGGGGTATTTCGACCAGCAACTGACCTTGGACGGGTGGCAGGTAGACAACGAAGAGCCCTTCGATCCACAACTCACCCCCTTGGAGCCGATCCTTCATCCGGAACGCGGCAGAGCCATTGCAACGGTCACGCTCTACCGCCGCGCAATCCACGTTGGCGCGTGGACAATGAAGGTGGGGAGAACCCTCATCATCCTGCTTGATTCCAATCTTGAAGAGAACCGCCCCGAGGATCGAGACCTGACCCAAAAGCTCTACCAGGGTGGCCACCAGAATAGACTCTGCCAGGAGTGGATTCTTGGGGTCGGAGGCGTTCGGGTTCTCAGGGCCTTGGGCATCGAGCCCGACGCGTGGCATGCCAACGAGGGACACGCCGCCTTCATGATGGTCGAGCGGGTGAGGGAGTTGGTGGAAACGGGGGTTTCGTTGGACGAGGCCGTAGGCCGGGTGAGGGCTTCGGGGATCTTCACGACTCATACCCCGGTTCCTGCCGGCCACGATGCCTTCGCGGCGGAACAAATCGACGAAACCCTGGGGCACTATTGGTCCAAGTCCGGGATCGACCGTCAGCAGTTCCTTTCCTTCGGTGCCCAGCCGGGCGAGGAACCAGGAACCTTCCATATGACGGCCTGTGGAATGCGACTCTCCCGATATGTGAACGGTGTTGCAGAGAAGCACGGTAGGGTCACCCGGTCCAACTGGAACCACCTCTGGCCGAACTCTCAGGTGGACCAGGTTCCCATTGGACACGTCACCAATGGTGTTCACCTCTCGTCGTGGATGGCGCGGAGGATGATGGATCTGCTGGATAAACACCTGGGCCGGGACTGGCAGAAGAAGATGCAGGACCGGACCTTCTGGGATCAGGTCCTGGACCTCGATGACAAAGATCTTCATGAGGTCTCGAAGCAGTTGAAAGGTTCACTCCTAGGATTTGTACGGGAGCAGGCCCGGCAGCGATGGAGGGACGAGTGGGAGGAGGCTGTTCACCTCGTGGGATCTGGTACACTCCTGGACCCAGGTGCACTCACCATCGGGTTCGCTCGACGGTTCGCCACCTACAAGAGGGCCGACCTCTTGTTCAGCGATCGGGAACGTCTGAGAGCCCTTCTGACCAACCCGTGGAGGCCGGTTCAGGTCGTCTTCGCCGGAAAGGCCCATCCCGCTGATGACGCGGGCAAAAGGATCCTCCAAAAGGTCTTCTCCTTTTCTCGCGACCCTGAGTTCGAAGGGCGGATCGCTTTCATCGAGGACTATGACCTGAACTCCTCCGACCGCCTTCTCCAGGGGGTAGACCTTTGGTTGAACCTTCCGGTGGTTCCCATGGAAGCTTCGGGGACCAGCGGAATGAAGGCCGCGTTAAACGGCATTCCTCAACTCAGCACTTTGGACGGCTGGTGGGCGGAAGGGTACACTGGTTTGAACGGGTGGGCCCTGCCTCTTGCCTCTGAGTCACGCGACCCGGACCAGGTCGACGCCGAGAACCTGTACAAGGTCCTGGAAGAAGAAATCGTTCCTCTTTTCTATGACCGCGATTCTCTGGGCCTCCCTCGGGAATGGTTGAGACGGATGAAGCATGCTCTCCACGAAGGCGGGGCGCATTTCACGGCTGCGAGGATGGTTAGGGAATACGCCGAGAGGTATTACGCTCCTGCTTTTCGAGGTCCGGTGGAGGGTGACCAACCCCCTACCCAGCTCTAGGCGATAGGCCGGAATCACGAAAAGGACCCGCTGACTGGGATTCGATCATGGTACAGGCTCAGATCTCAAAAGCCAACGATCCGCGGGGGCCGGGAGCTCTTCGGCCACACCCTGGACGGAAAGCTCACATCGTACATCTCACCGCCGAGTACTGGCCGTATATCCGAACCGGAGGTCTCGGTGAGGCCGTCCGGGGAATGGCCACCTTCCAGAGCCGTGCAGGATCAGAGACCTCCGTCATCCTCCCTCTCTACCAACCCATTCGCGAGGGAGACTACGGACTCCACCCCATCGGGGAGGGGTTCCACATTCAGATCGGGGCACGCTCTGAATGGGTTCGGCTCTGGGAAGCGACCAAGGGTTCTGAGGGTCCCAGAGTATTCCTCCTGGAGAACGAACAATACTTCGGCCGACAGGGGGTTTATGGAGAACGGGGTGCGGACTATCCTGATAACCACCGACGGTTTTCGTTTTTTACTGCAGCCGCAGTTGAGGTTCTTCCGAAGATCGCTCCAGGATCCGTCGTCCTCCACATGCACGATTGGCACACCGCTCTCGCCATTGTTTATCTGCGGACGTTGGGAAGGGGTGACCGCTACGCAGACACCGTAGCCTCGGTGCTTTCGGTCCACAACGGTGGGTTCCAAGGCCACTTTCCCCAAGAAACATTGGCGGAGATGGGCTTGCCAATGGAGCTCTACAACATGGACGTGATGGAGTGGTATGGCCGGGCGAATATTCTGAAAGCCGGTCTGACATTCACCGACATGGCGAGCACCGTGAGCCCGAATCACGCCTTCGAGCTGCGGACCGAATCGGGCGGGTTCGGACTTCACCACACTTTCCTCGGGCTCTACGACCGCCTGGTGGGCGTCCTGAACGGGATCGACTTCCGAATCTGGAACCCGGAAGAAGATCCCTACATCCCCGCCCCGTACTCGTTGGCGAACCTTACCGGGAAGGCCACCTGCAAGGCCGCTTTGCAGCAGGCCTATGGCCTCCCCGAGGAGCCAGACCGCCTGTTGATCGGCATGGTGGCGAGGATGGTATCCCAGAAGGGAATGGATCTGATCCTGGGGGGTTCCGCCATCCGAGACGCTGACGCTCAGTTCATCTTCCTCGGCAACGGAGAGCCCCGATATGAGGAGGCACTCCAGAACCTGGAAAAAGCCCACCCGGGTCGGATCTCAGCCCGAACCAACTTCACAGAAGAGGGGGAGCACAAGATCATGGCGGGGGCTGACGCCCTGATGATGCCCTCCTTGTACGAACCGTGTGGCCTAACCCAGATGAGGGCCCAGAGATACGGGACAATCCCTCTTGCACGCCGAGTAGGCGGGTTGGAAGACACTATCGAGGATGGCACCACCGGCCTCTTGTTCGACGATTTCCAACCCAGTCGCTTGGATTGGACCATTTCCCGGGCTGTCACGCGATACCAGAACCCCGACGCCTGGAGGGATATGGTGGAGCATGCCATGATCCAGGACTTTTCGTGGGAGCGTGTGGTCGATCGCTATTTCGAGGTGTATGACAGAGCGTTCGATGTCCGACAGAAGGCTCTGAGATCAGAAGGATGAGCTTGTCCGCTCACAGGAAGTCGATACCCGGCCCCAACCTTCGATCCCGCTCTTTTGCCTGGGTCCGTCCTGGATCCGAGGAAAGACCATGCACTTTGTTCTGACCCTGCACAGCCACTTGCCATGGGTCCTGAACCATGGACGTTGGCCGCACGGTAGCGACTGGCTCTGTGAAGCCGCTTTGGATACCTACCTTCCCCTTCTGGACCACCTGCGGCGGCTCCAGACCGACAGGGTATCTGCACCGGTCACGCTCGGGGTCACCCCGGTCCTGGCCAACCAACTCTCCAGTCCGGATTTTCGTAAAGAACTCTCGTCCTTTTTCGCCCAGCGGCTTGAGGCATGTGACGAGGCTCCACTTTCCCTCAGGAAAACCTCGGACCTGGACCTCCTTCCGGTCGTGGACTTCTGGCGGGATCGGTACTTCACCTTACAGCGAATCTATCAGGAGGCCGATGAGGACATCCTCGGGGTCTTCCGGCAGCTCGAAAACGACGGTCGGCTGGAGATCATCTCTTCGGCAGCAACCCATGGTTTCTTGCCTCTCCTGGGCAGAGAGGAAAGCATCAGGCTCCAGCTCCTTGTGGGCCGATCTGAGCACATCCGACTCTTTGGGAAGGCACCCCAGGGGTGCTGGGTCCCTGAATGCGCCTATCGACCCGACGGCCCCTGGGATCCCATTCCTGGGATTTCGCGGAAGAGCCCTCGGCCGGGTGTCGAGACCTTCCTGGAGGAAGCCGGGTTCAGGTATTTCTTCATCGACACCCACATGGCGGAGGCTGGCGCCTCTCTAGGTGCCTACGGAGACGTGCCCCATGGCACCGAACGGTTCGACGCCGAGTGGGAGGGTGAGACCAGGCTGAACGAGTCTGAACGCCGCCGATCTCCTTATCAATCATTTCATGTGCCTGGCGAATCCCAGGGCCGGGGCGTTGCCGCTTTTGCACGTGAGCCGCGGTCATCCATGCAGGTCTGGAGTCGACACCATGGGTATCCCGGAGACGAGTGGTACCTGGACTTCCACAAGATCCGGTGGCCCGGTGGGCTCAAGTATTGGCGGGTCACAGGAGCCGACACGGACATGGGGGAAAAATCCGTCTATGATCCGGTGCAGGCCATGGATAGAATCAACAGCCACGCCGATCATTTTTCTTGGCTCCTGGGTCAAATCCAGCGGGAAGAGAAGGTTGGCCCCGATGGGGTCACCATGGCCCCCTTCGACACCGAGCTGTTTGGACATTGGTGGTTCGAGGGCGTGGACTTCATTGGTCAACTCTACCGATTCCTGCCGGCCCGAGAGGGAGTGATCCCAGTCACCGCGTCCCAACACCTGGACTCTTTCCCACCCCGGCATGCTCTCCGTCCAACAGAGGGGTCCTGGGGCGCCAACGGGGACTTTTCCATGTGGCTGAGCCCGGAAACCCAGTGGACATGGGAGCGGTTGTGGCCCCTGGAGGACCGTTTCTGGGAGGTCGCGGGCCCGGCCCTGGGCGTAGAATCCAAAGCCCCCATTCTGGCTCAGGCGGCTCGGCAACTCCTCCTGGCCCAGTCCTCCGATTGGCAGTTCATGATCTCAACCGGGGCGGTCCCCGATTATGCCGAGGAGCGGTTCAATCTCCACTGCGACGACCTCGAGAGCCTCCTCTCCGGCCTGGACCCAGCTGCCCCCGAAGAGACGGTCACACAACTCCGAGAGAAGGCTAGGACCTTAGAGGCCCGGGACAGTCTCTTCCCAGACATACTGGAATCGATAAGAGACACTCTCGCAAAAACTTAGACCACGGAGAGCCTCCTCATAGGCCCCCAATCCTTGGGCTGGAAACGGAGGCCTCCGACGACCGAATACCCGGGAAGCGAATGGCGTCGTTCACCAGATCCGTGGTTGTTCACGGACATTTCTATCAGCCACCGAGAGAAGACCCCTGGTTGGGTGTTCTTGAAAGGCAACCGGAGGCGGCGCCATTCCACGACTGGAACGGCCGGATCGAATCCGAGTGCTATCGGGCTGTGGTGGCAGCCCGGATTCTGGGAGAAGGAGGCCGGATACGAGAGATCATCAACACGCTCAGGTTCATCTCCTTCAACTTCGGGCCGACCCTTTTGGATTGGATGGAAACCGCTGCGCCGGATACCTACTCCGCAATCCTGGAGGCGGACCGACTGAGCCGGATCGACCATAGCGGCCATGGAAATGCTGTTGCTCAAGCCTATCACCATACCATCCTCCCTCTCGCCTCACGACGTGAGAAGGTCACCGAAGTCCGATGGGGGATTTTAGACTTTCGTCGGCGGTTTCGCCGGGATCCTTTAGGGATGTGGCTACCCGAAACCGCCGTCGATGCAGAGACGCTCGACGTCTTGGCTCAGGAGGGCGTGGCATTCACCATCGTGGCCCCCCATCAGGTTGGGGCGGTGCCCGCCGGTGGACTGCCCGGCTTCTACCGAACAGCAAGCGGACGGTCCATCGCGTTATTCGTATACGACGGATCGATATCCCACGACGTGGCTTTCGGCTCCCTTCTCAAAGACACCGACGAATGGGTGACGCGACTGACCGCCGACCCAGGTCCTGAGGCGACCCCTTCGCAGGAGCCAACTAATAGGCTCATCGGGGAGAAGAGTCCCGGAGTCCCTGAAGAGGTTTTGGGGGGGATCTCCTCCAATCCTCCCCGCTTGGTTTCCCTGGCCACCGATGGCGAGACCTATGGGCATCACCACCGGTTCGGGGAGATGGCTCTGGCGGCGGTAATCCGAGCCGTCCGAGCCACCCACAGGGTCCACATGGAGAACTTTACGAGCTTCCTGGCCCACTCACCTCCCCAGGAAGAAGTCACACTCAACGAGGCGACTTCCTGGAGTTGTGAGCATGGCGTGGAGCGGTGGCAGGCCAACTGTGGATGCCGGATGAACCCTGCCGCGGACACCCAGCAGGAGTGGCGGGCACCCCTTCGAAACGCCGTGGAATGGTTGGCCGACCAGGTCCATCGCAGATTTGAACGAGAAGCCACCGCGTTGTTGGGGAACCCATGGAAAGCCCGGGACGAATACGGCGCCGTCGCAACCGGGACCCAAACTCTCGACGAGTTCCTGGACCGGCGGCTCCCGGGCACCCATTCACAGGCGGACCGGGTCCAGGCTGCCGAGCTCCTGGAAGGGGAACG
>CBDUAX010000152.1:0-9228 GCA_965365235.1 uncultured bacterium | reverse complement strand
GGGGCCTCGGCGGCCGGAGCCGCGGCAGCGGGTTGGGAATCCTGGGTCGCCGGTGCGTCGCCACCACCACAGGCTGCGCCGAAGGCAAGAAGGACAAAAAGTGAAGAAAACCGAATAGAAGTACTCACGAGGAAACCTCCGTTCCACAGGCGATGCAAAAACGCCAATTCAGCTCGAGTTCCTCGCCACATTCGGGGCAGGGAACCAAATGAACACTACAGCCACAGAAGGGGCAGAAATTTACCCCCGGCCGATCCGGAAGTGCCTCCCTGCACCATGCACAAGGTTTGGGGTCTAGTTCGGCCCCCTGCTCGTCGATCTTCGAAACCGCTTCAACGGGTTCTACAGCCACATCAACCTCCACTTCCCCGGGCCAGAAATTCTCTTCCTCCGAAAGCTCCACTGGATCGACTTCGGAATCAACCTCTCCGAGCATTTCAGAGGAATCCTCTTCGTCGTCGTCCAGGAGTTCCAGATCCTCCGCTGACAGATCCTCTGCCAGATCTTCCTCCTCCTCGGGCGCTTCAACGTCTTCTCCCGGTTCTTCTCCACCCACCGCACCCTCGGCCTCGGGTTCCTCCTCCTCAGGCTCTTCCGACTCCTCTTCCTCCACCCCGGCCGTCGGTTCTTCGGCCTCGAGATCGAGATCGGAAATGGACTCCTCGGACTCGGTTCCCTCTTCCTCCTCCTCGGACTTGGCTGGATCCCACATCAGAGCGTCATCGATCTTATCCGGATTCAAGCGGACGTCGGCCGCGGCGAAGTCCCGATAAAGGCCCGTATTGGGATTCGGAGACTCAAGCTCTTCCCGGATCTCCTGCCGAGCGGTTCTGGACTCGATGGTCAGAAAGTCCCCCTCCCCGGCCAACAGCCGCAGGAGAGCGTGCTCGTAGTCGGCGTTCATCTCGACGCCGATTTCGTCTCGGTGGGTTCGGTAGGGAACCAGATTCTGGTAGATCTCCGCCACGGAGAAGGGAGCGGTAAGGTGTTCCGGGTTTGAGTCCTGAATCTCCCTGACCAAGGCCCGATGAAAGCGGCGGAGTACCTCGTTCGGATCGAATGTCATCTCTCTGGGTCCTCTTCCAACGTCAACAGTCCGGCCCGGATGGCGGCCAATAGGAAGCTGCGGGGATCCGTGGACGGAACCTCGATCCCTCTCTGCTCGTGCCAGCGCTCCGCCAAGCGCCTCATATACTGGGTGAGGGGCTCATGGGCAAACCCCGCCAGATCTCGCATCTGCCGAACAATCTCCACCCAGGTACCACGGAGGAGCTGCCCTTCTGGGAGTCGAATCTGCCTAGGATGGTCCTCCGGCTCGGCGGCTCCCTTGAACAGCTCGAGCTGGCCTGGGTCAGCAAAGACGGGAAGCTCTGCCCCGCTGGCAGCCGCCTCGATCTCGGAGAGAAGCTGGTCAATGGGGTCCAGATACGACTCCAGTTCACGGAGTCTCTGCTCCCAGGGCAGAAGACGTGCGTCCCCCGACTCCATATGCCAGAGATGGCGCTTGAGTTCGATGATGCGCCACACTGCCAGCGAGTCCCACTGGTCTGTCGGAGGCACTCGCTCGAACTCTCTGAGAGCGGCTTCCCAATCGCCCCGGTCGTAGAGAAGATGTGCGAGGTAGACCCGAGCCTCATGAAGGTCCGGGTCCAGCTTCAGAGCCCGCCGAAGATGGCGACTGGCACCCACTTCGTCACCCATCCGATGGAGGGTGTACCCGAGAGCTGCGACCCCATCCGCGTTATCGGGCCGAACTGAAACCACCTTCAGGAATATGTCCTTGGAGTCGGCGAAGAGCCCTTCCCGATAAAGGGCTCGCCCCATGGTGAGCATCAGCTCCATGTCCTGATCGAAGCCGAGGCCTCTGACCTCCCGGAATAGAGCCAGCGCCCGGTCGGAGTCACCCAACCGGAGCAGGGTCTCCCCCATCCCCACCAGTGCCTCTTCATGGAGGGGGTCCAGAACCAGAGCCTGGCGGAAAGTCCTCCTCGCCCAGGCGAATTCCTCCCTCGCCAGCCTGGCGTACCCAAGTCCGACATAGAGCTCGACGGCATTTGGATAGAGAGAGAGGCCCTCTCGAAGCATCTCGAGGGCCCCGTCGAAATCGCCATCGTCATAGAGCTTATGTGCCTGCTCGTCGTATTCCTCGGAACTGAGGAACCGATCTCCCTCCACTGGCAGCTCCTTCCAAATGGTTCCAGGCTCGGCCCGCCCTCGGGGCAGTGGGCCAGTGTCTTCCGATCCGCGCCCCGGGGTTCGTCCGAAACCTAACCATACCCTCTTGGCCTAACCACCCTGAACCAATGGCCTTTTTGCCCAGGGCCCCAGGGCTCGTCCGAGAGGGGAAAACTCACGGTGGAACGAACCGATTCGGTTACCCGGATCCCCTCCCTCATCCCCACTTCCCGTAAACGACACCGCAGTCCTGGCAGACCCAGTTCCTCCCCGACTTCGAAAGCCTGTGGAAGGCCCCGTGCCGAGGGCAGGTAAGTTCTTCCCCTCCCTCGATAGCCTCCTTCACCTTGGCTCGTTCTGTCCGGGTGGCTTTGGGAATGGTCAGGACATAGCGCAAAGATGAGACGTTACACTCCAACAGGACCCATCCTACCCCACCCTCCCCTTCCCGAACCCCCAGGAGGTCCAGTTGACCACCCATGGGAGAAGGAAGGCGCTCTCCGGAATAATACCCCTGGAGGAGCTTTTTATCTTTTGGAAGGGGAATCGGATTGGTTGGACTCCCCTGCGCCTTCACCGAACTCGTGTTTCTTTCCATTGGACCCCGTCAACTCATCTCATCTAGGTAGGCCGATTCCTCCATCAGGGAATCGCCGTCCACATCGGTTTCCGAGCGGCCGCCGCCCAGATGGTGGCGGGTTGCCACCCGATTCGGTCCCAGCCCGCCCCCCCCGATCCCACACGCCGGCGCCAGCGCCGGTAGCAGTAGGGGGAAGGGTACGCCGAGTAGACATAAGTTGAGCCTCGGAGTCTGGGGCTTTGGGAGCTGAAACCCGGGCCATGGGGGGGAGCCCGGGTCAATTTTGGGGGCAAGTATACATGAGGTTCGGTAAAGCCGCCACCCATCCCGGGAGGCCGAGAGGGTGGCGGGGGCCGAAGTTACTTTCCTGCTCTCAGGAAACCGGCGGAGAGAATAGGGGGGGAGTCTCCCGCCAGCCGTTGCGTTTCAGCTTTCCTGGGTCGTATTCTCGCCCGCGACCTCCTGGGGAATCAGCGCTTCCTCAGGGAGTTGTGCCTCCGTTGGGGCCGGGGCCTCGGACGCCGTTTCTTTGGTGTTGAACCCATACCGCTTCCGTCCGTGGGGGATGGCCGGCTGGCAGAAACGGATTCCAACCGAATACAGGTCCTGAAGATCACCGTCGGAGAGATCGGGGTACCGCTCGGCCAGATAGTCGATGGTCTCGTCCATCCAATGACGCTGATCGTCTTCCTCTGCCTGGAGAACACCGCAACGGTTGATGTGACTGAATAGCTCGTCACGAGCCCTTGTTATCATATTTTCCTTCGCCACCTTTGCCTCCGGTATAGCTTTCCGGGAGCCAACAGACTCAGCCCCCGGAGCGTTTTGATACTTTTCAGACTCCTAACCTAATGGAAGGACTGAACCATGGAAACTAGGGCCCCCGGGTCTCCGGAGACAGGCCCCGACGCCGTAACGCTGGAGGTATACCGCCATCTCTTCACCGCTCTGGCCGAGGAGATGGGCGCCTCCCTCCGGCGGGCGTCCTTTTCCCCGAATATCAAGGAGCGGAGAGACTATTCCTGTGCTCTCTTCGACGAAGAGGGTGTGGCTGTGGCCCTGGGGGACCATATGCCCGTCCACCTGGGGGCCATGCCCATGAGCGTGGAGGCAGCCCTGGCCGAGCTGGGAACCCTGGCGCCGGGGGACATCGTCATTCTCAACGACCCCTTCAGGGGAGGGACACACCTTCCCGACATCACCCTCATCTCTGGTGTCTATTCTGTTGACCCCTCCCAGGGGGAGCCTGATCTCCTTGGTTACGTGGCCTCCCGTGCTCACCACTCCGACGTAGGGGGCATGTCCCCAGGATCCATGCCGCTGGCCCGGGAGATCTTCCAGGAAGGCCTCAGAATTCCCCCGGTACGCCTCTACCGGGCGGGGATCCGGAACGAGGACCTCTGGCAAACCGTCTTGGCCAACGTCCGTACACCGGTGGAGCGGGCCGGAGATCTGGACGCTCAGATTGCGGCCCTTCACACCGGCGCGACACGGCTCCTGGAGATGGTGGAGCGCAAGGGCAGGGACGAGGTCTTGGCGGCCATGCAGGGGCTCATCGCCTACGCAGACCGATTGGTGGCGGCGGGGATCCAGCAAATTCCCGATGGGAAGTACGAAGCCCAGGACTTCATGGATGACGATGGCTTCGGCTCCGATCCGGTACCGATCCGATTGACCATGGAGGTGACCGGGAACCGAATGGTCCTTGATTTTGAAGGCACGGCCCCCCAGGCCGTTGGCGGAATCAACGCGGTGGCGGCCATCTCCTCCTCGGCCACCCGTTATGTGGTCCGATGCATGGTGGAGGCCCTGCTGGGTACTCCTCTCCCAGCCGGCGGTGGCTCCATGTCGTCGGTGGATCTCCGCCTGCCGCCCAACAGCTTGGTAAATGCCTCTCTCCCTGCCAGCGTGGCCGCAGGAAATGTGGAGTGCAGCCAGCGGATCACCGATGTCCTCCTTCAAGCCTTTGGGAAGGCCCTCCCTGAGCTGGCCCCTGCCCTCTCTCAGGGAACCATGAACAACACCACCATTGGCGGGTTGGACCCCAGAACGGGAGAGACCTTCGCGTACTACGAAACGGTGGGAGGAGGGCTGGGAGCCGCCCCCCAGGGACCGGGGCTTTCCGGGGTCCACAGTCATATGTCCAACTCCTTGAATACTCCGGTGGAAGCCCTCGAGCACGCCTATCCCTTCCGAGTAACCCACTACTCCATCCGCAGAGGGAGCGGTGGGGATGGAAAACACAGGGGAGGGGACGGCCTTCGCAGAGACATACAACTCCTTGGGGACGGCCGTGTCACCCTCCTCACCGAACGACGGCTTCAGGGACCTCCTGGAGCCGTCGGGGGTGTAGATGGCTCGGCTGGAAAGAACGTGCTTATTCGGGATGGTGAGGAAGAGGATCTTCCCGGAAAGGTGACTTTTGATGCGTTGGCCCACGACATCATCAGCATTCGTTCCCCCGGAGGGGGTGGGTGGGGTCGTCCAAGTGGAGTTCGTGGGGAGAAAGAAGAGAGCCCTCCGGTCGAGAAGTAGGAGCCCCGGGAAACGAAAGGCGGAGAAGAAGATCGGTGGACCTTCAGTACGTGTTATTATGTGACGATGCCGTTGAGAACCCCGACGGGAAACTCGACGTAAAGGGGATCCTCCACGATCTGCTCGCCCCGGGATTTCCTGCCCTCCAGGAGCGAATGGTCCTGGTTCTGGTGGTCGAATGGGACAGGAAGGACCAGGGCCGCTATAACCTCAAGGCGGAGCTGGTGGGCCCCGATGGGGGAATCGCCTTGACCGTGGACGGCCATTCCGATGTCGATGCCCGCTCCGGGGACCGGCCTCCTCCCCGTACTCGCCTGGTCATGCCTCTCGAGAAAGTGATTTTCCCGAAACCCGGAAAGTACCACCTCCGGGTCATGGTGAAGGGCCGGAGGTTCCGGGGGCCTTCACTGCACCTCCAACAGATGGACGACAAGGTGGACCACCAATGAAGGTCCTGGTAACCGGGGCCACCGGGTACATCGGTGGTCGGCTCCTGCCTCGACTCCTTTCCCTGGGTCATGAGGTCAGGGTCCTGGTACGAGACCCGAAGCGACTGACTTCCAAACCGTGGGCCGAGGAGGTGGAGGTGATGCAGGGCGACGTCCACAACCCGGAGTCCCTGCGTAGAGCCGCTTCAGGCGTTGAGGCCGCTTACTATTTGGTGCACGCCATGTGCACAGGTGCCGACTTCGCGAAGAAGGACCGATGCGGGGCCGAGAACTTCGTTCGGGCTGCCGAAGGGATCCGCCAGGCTATCTACCTCGGCGGTATTATCCCTCCCGCCAGCGCTGAAGAGGATTCCAAGCACCTTCGGTCCAGGGCCGAGGTGGGCACCATCCTCCGGGGTGGTCTGCCCACCACGGAGATCCGGGCCGGGCCCATCATCGGGTCGGGTTCGGCCTCCTTCGAGATGGTTCGGTATCTCACCGAACGACTCCCGGCCATGGTGGCCCCGAGATGGATCGGCAACCTTGTCCAGCCCATCGGAGTGGACGACGTGCTGGACTATCTGGTGGGTGTGCTGGGGAGAGAGGAAACCGTCGGCATCATCGATGTAGGGACAGACCCCCTGACGTTCCGCGACATGATGCTGGGGTATGCCCAGGTCAGGGGTCTGCCCAGAGTGATCCTTCCCGTGCCGGTCCTGGCTCCAGGGTTGGCGGCCCTCTGGGTGGGTCTGGTTACACCCATCCCCAACTGTCTCGCAGTGCCGCTGGTTCGGGGCATGGTCAAACCCGTGGTGGGGGATATGTCCCGAAGCCGGGAGCTGTTTCCGGATATCAAGCCAACCAGCTATTCGGACGCGGTTCGGAAGGCTCTGGAATCGACACGAAATCAGGAGGTGCATACCCGTTGGAGCGATGCTCTGGGACAGGGTGAGTCCTTCCGCCTTGAGGACAGTGAAGGTTTGGTGCGGGAGGTCCGGACACGCCTGGTAGACGCTCCTCAGGAGGATGTATTCCGCACCTTCTCCTCCATCGGAGGGGAACGAGGGTGGTTGGTCTGGAAGTGGGCCTGGAGGCTCCGAGGGTTCATGGACCAGGTCGTGGGTGGGCCGGGTCTCCGTCGTGGCCGCCGACATCCGTCAGAGGCATCGGTAGGGGAGGTGGTGGATTTCTGGAGAGTAGAGGAGATCGAAGCTCCATCTCTTTTTCGACTCAGAGCCGAGATGAAGCTGCCGGGCCAGGCCTGGCTTCAGTGGGAGGCCAAGGAGGAAAATGGAAAGACCCGCCTGATTCAGGCTGCCCTATTCCGACCCAGAGGGTTTTTCGGATGGCTCTACTGGTATGGGGCCTATCCCTTTCACGCCTTCATCTTCGACGATCTGATCGATGCCATAGCGGACCAGGCTGGTCGGTTGAAAAAAGAACGGACGGGTGCCTGACCGAAGCTGTGCCTGGAATCCTGGATCCCGAAGTGGGTCTGGTTATCAGCCCGGGGGGGGGCTTCCCTCTACCGGCTACGCAGGAGCAGCCGATCCGCCGTCCCCCGGCTGCAAAGGAAAACATCCTCCAGACCGTCGCCATTGAAGTCCCCGAACTCCAGATCCAATCCAGTACCGGTGACACCTTCGCCGAAGACACGGAGGGTCGCCTCGGAGTACACTCCCGTGCCGTCATTCAAGTAGGCCCGAAACGGCGCCTCGGCGATCCGGCGCTGACTCAGGTCCACGTCCGAGTTTCCGGTGACGATATCCAGATCCCCGTCTCCGTCCAGATCCCGAAAATCCCCGTCGAAGGAGGAATCCGTGTCGCTGGGGAGCCGAGCTTCGGTTTCATCGGAGAAGAACCCTCTTCCATCATTGATGAGCAACCGGTTCCGGGGGTCGGCATCACCGACAAAGGCACGGACGTTGGCAAAGAGGATGTCCAGATCCCCGTCTCCGTCCACATCTCCGAAGTCCGCCTCACGGGTCTCCTCCTCTGTCTCTCGGAAGGGGAGCCTGGCCGAAGATTCGTCGGAAAAACGCCCGGAGCCGTCGTTGATGTAGAGCCCGTTGCGGCCTTCGTTCCCCGCCACCAGGTCCAGGTCGCCGTCTCCGTCCACATCCCCCAGCTCGAGGTCCTGGGTCACGTCGAGGCTTTTCGGTAGCCGTCCGGCGGTCTCGTCCCGGAACCCCCCCGATCCGTCGTTGACGATGACGGCATCTTGCCCGTTGTTGGCCAGGAGCACATCCGGCCATCCGTCTCCGTTCACATCGGCCACAAGAAGGCCGTTGCTGGTCCCGGCCACGGGAATCCGATGGCTCTCCTGGGTGAAGTTTCCAGATCCATCATTGAAGTAGAGCTCGTTGGTCTGGTCGTCCTCGCTCACGATGATGATGTCCAGATCTCCGTCCCCGTCGAAATCCGCAATCCCCACATCCTCACTGTCATGTTCTGTCCGAGGGAGACGGGCACTTTCGTCGGAGAATCGACCCGAACCGTCATTCAGCAAAAGAATGTTGGGACGAAACTCGTTGGCGACGACAATGTCCAGGTCTCCATCCCCGTCGACGTCGGCCACCCCAGCATCCATGCTGAGGCCATCCAGGACTCCTGCCGGAAGGTGAGTCGCCGATACGTCCCGAAAAAGAGCCTCACCAGCTGGACTCCCAGAACCCATGGATGAAGCCACGGGTTGGTCACCGGTCCTATCGACTTCGGGTGCCCCTGTACAGGCGACGGAGAGTGAAAAGAGGGCGAGGTACAGGATCGGCGAACGGCAAGATCCGTCCATTTTTTCTTCTTCCCATTCAGGTGGGGAAAATGTCGCGGGAAACCAACCCATCAGTAGACCGTACGGGTTCAGAGGTTCCAGGGAGGCCGGCAAACCTCTCTTCTGGAACAGGGGGCCATGGGTTTGCCCTTCCTCTAGCTCCCTTTACGTTGATTCTGGGGATGGAGCCAGGAGCCCGACGTAGGCTCTGCCGGGCCCGGGCCCCTCTTGCTGATGTTGTATTCTCATGGAGCGCACGATGACGACGCACCGTTCTGCTACTCGCTGGTTGGGCCTGATCCTTCTTGGCGCGGTTCTGATTCCGGCCCCAACCCAGGCCCAATCCTGGCTTCACGACACCGGAAGGAAGGTCAACGACTCCTTCTTCCGACTCATGGACGAGTGGGCCACCCCCAACAGCTACCGGACCGGTTCCGGATCGCCGGGCCCGGACTACTGGCAGCAACAGGTGGACTACGTCATCGAGACCAGCCTGGACACCGCCACCCATGTTGTGAGTGGTTCGGAGCGGATCACCTACCACAACAACTCCCCCGAAGAGTTGGCTTTCCTCTGGGTTCAACTGGACCAGAACGTCCGCTCCATCCAGCACAGCCGGACCTACCAGGCCCAACGAGCGCTGCCCAGTGAGATTTCCCCTGCCTTCCGTCGTTTTGTGGGGCTCTCCCAGTTCGACGGCGGCCACAACATCACCCGGGTCCAACTGGTGGGACACGAGG